>QIDL01000265.1 GCA_003228415.1 Gammaproteobacteria bacterium
GTGGTGATGGTCAGCCGCGACTCAGCTTCGATTAACAGGAACTCCCTTGCCCGAACAGTTGTCTATTTTTGAACTGGTTGCCAATGCAAGTCTGTTGGTACAGCTGGTACTTGCGGTGCTGGTACTTGCGTCGCTGACCAGTTGGGTCATGATTTTTCAACGATGGTTGTTCCTGCGCCGGGCCGTGGTGGATGCGGATGATTTCGAAGATCATTTCTGGTCCGGGATCGATCTCAGAGAGCTCCATCAAGAACTCGAATCGGAAGAAGAACTGACCGGTATCGAGTCGATTTTCGTCGCTGGTTTTCAGGAATACAGCCGCCTGTCGGAGCAGTCGGACGCCGATTCGGAATCCATCATGCAAGGCGTGCAGCGATCGATGCGAGTGGCACTCAATCGCGAAGAAGAGAAACTCGAAACCCACCTGGCCTTTCTGGCCACGGTAGGCTCGACAAGTCCGTACATCGGTTTGTTTGGAACCGTCTGGGGGATCATGAATTCATTCAGAAGCCTTGCCAACCTGAGCCAGGCGACGCTTGCCACCGTGGCGCCGGGCATTTCAGAGGCTTTGATCGCGACGGCCATGGGGCTCTTTGCGGCCATTCCCGCTGTTATTGGCTACAACCGTTTTTCCGCCCGGGTGGACATTCTGCTGAAACGCTACGATACGTTCGCCGAAGAGTTCACCACCATTCTCTATCGAGCGGCGCACGCCAAGCGCTAGTCGATCGCGTTAAAGAGGTAAGACCATGGCTACCCGTCGCAAGCCCATGTCTGAAATCAACGTGGTGCCGTACATCGATGTCATGCTGGTACTGCTGGTCATTTTCATGGCGACTGCGCCGCTGTTGACGCAAGGCGTGCAGGTAGACCTTCCCAAGGCACCATCGGAGCCCATTGCCGAGGCGGAGGATGACCCGCTGGTCATTTCCATGAGAGCGGATGGGGCCATCTTTGTGAACCTGGGACTGTCAGACGAGGAACATGCCGGAACCAGAGTCACCATCTATTCGCTTGCGGATCAGGCCGAAAAGATCCTGCGTGCCAGGCCGGACGTGCCGGTTTATGTCAAGGCGGACCACACCCTGGAGTACGGCAAGGTAGTGGCAGTGATGACGGTCCTTCAGAAGGCGGGCGCCGAAAGTGTTGGCCTGATCACCGAGCCACCCGAGCTGGCAGGGGATGCCTGACCATGTTCTGGACGGTGCGTCAGTATGCTCTGCCGGTGCTGTTTGCCCTGCTGCTGCATGCGGTTGTTGCCGTCTGGTTGCAGGAGGCCTGGAATCCTGGTGACGATGCCATGCGGATCATCAAACCACGGATTATCCATTCGACACTGCTGGTGCTGGAGCCTGAGGCTGAACCGCCGCCGAAAGTGCAGCCGAAACCGCAACGTCAGCAAATGCAGCCTGAGAAAATCGAATCCCAGGCGGATACTGTGCCGGAGCGTGTCGAACCCCGGGAAAAACCTGAGGTAGATCTCGCTCGGCAACAGACCGAGCGCGAGCGGGAGATGGCGCGTCAACGGCGACTGCAGGCGCTGGCCGATTCGTCGTTTCTGAATGCCCTGGCAGATGAATCTCAGGACCTGGCGGAGGATGCGCTGGCCGAAAGTGACGCCGCCACCCAGTCCTACCTATATGGCATTTATCGGCTGATCGTCGCCAACTGGTCGCGACCGCCGAGCGCTCGCAAGGGTATGCAGGCGCGGCTGCAGGTGGAGCTGGTTCCGACCGGCGATGTGGTTGCGGTGATGCTGATAGAGAGCAGCGGCAGCAGCGCTTTCGATCGGTCGGCGGAAGCTGCGGTGCGCAAGGCGCGACGATTCGAAGTGCCTGAAGAGAGTGCGGTATTTGAAAAGCATTTTCGCCGCTTTAATTTGTTGTTCAAACCGGAGGATCTGTTGCGTTGAGAATCAAGTCGGTATCTCGAACTGTTTTCCGTATTTGCGTGTGGATTTCTGTTGCCGGTATTGGAACCGTTCAAGCTGCCCAGAGCCTGGATACGATCATTATCGACGCGGGGTACGACAAGCAGACGCGCATTGCCATCGTGCCGTTCAGCCAGGGCCCTGAATTTTCCAGACTGCAGGCCTTCTCGGAGATTGTAGAGTTCGATCTCGCCCGCAGCGGTCAGTTCGCACCGACAGCGCGGGACAATATGCTCTCGTACCCTAACAGGGCAGAGGACGTTTTCTTTCGTGACTGGCGGATCCTCGGGGTTGAATACCTGGTGATAGGGCGCGCGGGCATCGATCCCGCAGGAAAGCTCAAAGTGGACTATCACCTTTTTGATGTATTCAACGAACGCGAGATGATTGTGGATTCCGTCACCACCTCTCGCAGCGGTTGGCGCGATGCAGCGCATCGTATCAGCGACAGAATATTCGAAGCGGTCACCGGCATTCCGGGCGCGTTTTCGACGAAGATCATCTATGTGCTCGCACAGAACTCCGGGATGCCGAACGCTCACTACAGCCTGGAACTGGCCGATGCTGACGGCGAGCGCGCGAAGACTCTATTCAGCTCCAATGAGCCGCTACTGTCTGCGAGCTGGGCGCCGGATGGAAATTCGGTGGTCTACGTATCATTCGAGACCGGCAAGCAGACCATCGTGCTGCAGGATCTGCAGTCCGGCGCCAGGCAGCTCATCTCGGACTTCACGGGGATCAACGGCTCACCGGTTTTGTCGCCGGATGGCCGCCGGTTGGCGATGGTGCTCTCCAAGGACGGAAATCCTGAGATTTATGTGATGGATCTGGCCGATCGATCGCTGTCGAGAATCACCCGTCACCATTCCATCGATACCGAGCCGACCTGGACGGAGGATGGTCGCAGTCTGATCTTTACCTCGGATCGAGGTGGACGGCCACAGATTTACAAGGTGGAGCTTGGCACCAACTTCGTCGAGCGGCTCACCTTCGAAGGTGACTACAATGCCAGTGCGCGGCTGTTACCCGATGGCCAGCATCTGATCTTCGTGCATCGTCGCGCCGGTATCGATCACATCGCCTGGCTGGATCTGGAACGGGACGACCTGAGGGTGTTGACTCAGACGGCCCTCGACGAATCGCCCTCGGTAGCTCCGAACGGCACCATGTTGATCTATGCGACTCAGGTTCAGGGTAAGGGTATACTGGCGGTCGTCTCGATCGATGGTCGAGTCAAGTACCGTCTCCCGTCATCGAGCGGTGACGTGCGTGAGCCGGCCTGGTCTCCATTCATCGAGACGCTTTAGAACGAGCCTCGCTTTGAGACAGCGAGACAGGCGGGTTTGAAATCTTGATCGAATTTGTATGGCTGCTTGTCAGAGACACCCCGCAAACCACAGCTCCAATATCGATATGAAGATGAGCACAATGGTGTCCCGATTCAGCGGTCCGGCTGACCCGGGATAGAGTATTCGAGAACGAAAAAAAACAGGAGAACCCCCAATGATCAAGCTGCAGAGCCTTAGTGTCATTCTACTTGCGCTGGTCCTCGCCGGTTGCGCGAGTACGGCGACCGAGGAACCCGTGGAACCGGTAACGGATACCGTGGATGAGGTGAAGGTGACACCGCCTGAGCCGGTCGTGGCACCTCAGGAATATAGTGCTTTTGATGAGGACTTGAATCCTCGCATGCCTGGCACCAACCGCCTGTTGCCGCGAACGTATTATTTCGAATTCGATTCCGCCGTCATCAGCCAGGACGATCTGGCGTCGCTGGAAATGCACGCCACGATACTGCGCAACAATAGAGATCGCTCGGTAGTCATCGAAGGACATTGCGATGAGCGAGGCACCCGTGAGTACAACCTTGCGCTGGGTGAGCGTCGGGCCGATACGATTCGCAGCTATCTGACCTCAGCGGGTGTTTCACCGCGGCAGATTGAGATGGTCAGCTACGGGGAAGAACGCCCGGAAGATCCTGGAAATATGGAAGCCTCCTGGGCGCGTAACCGCCGCGCGGTAATGATCTACCGGTAGCCGGGCGTGTACCACACCATCTTTTCGATGAGAGCTCTGGTGCTTGCTCTGATCATCCCGGTTGCCGTTGCTGGAAGCCCGGTGCTGGTGGCACAGGCGGCGGGATCACAAGCGCCAGCCAGCGCGGGCAACGATCGACAGTTGTCGGAACTGTTCTACCAGTTGCAGATTCTGCAGCAGGATGTGCAGGAGCTTCGCGGTCTGGTCGAAGAGCAGGCCCATCGGCTCAATCGGCTGGCGCGCGATCAGCAGGAACAGTACATCGATCTCGACCGGCGCGTGGCCGGCGTGACCACAGGATCCAGCGCCGCGGCTGGCGGAGCCGCGGTAGCCGCAGGTGGACGGCCACTGGCGAATCCGGGTGTTAACGGCGTTGCGGCCGGCGCCTCCAGTTCACAGCCCGGCGTCGGTTCATCCGTAGCAGGCGTTGCCGCTTTCCCCGGCAGCACGACGGGGGTCGGCGAACGGGATGCCTATCAACGGGCCTTCGACCTCATGAAGGGTCGCAATTTCCAGGAGTCCATCACGGCGTTCAATGACCTGGTCGTCGGCTATCCCAACGGCCAGTTCACACCCAATGCCTTCTACTGGCTGGGTGAACTGCATCTGGCGCAGCAGCATACCGAGCAGGCCAGACAATCTTTCATGCAGGTGGTCAGCCTGTATCCAGACCATCCGAAAGTGCCGGACACACTCTACAAGCTCGGGGTTGCCTATCACCGACTGGGCGACACGACACGCGCCATGGAGTACTTCAACGAGGTCCAGTCGCAGTTTCCGCAAAGCTCTGCTGCCGGACTGGCGGCGAGCTACGCAAAGGAGATTCAATGAGCGGTCCTGCCAGGGACCAGATCAGGCTGACCGAAATCTTTCTTTCCCTGCAGGGCGAGTCCACCACCGTGGGCTTGCCCACCGTGTTCATTCGACTCACCGGCTGCCCGCTGCGATGTGGCTACTGTGATACCGAGTATGCGTTTCATGGAGGCACTCTGACCTGTGTGGACACGGTGTTGAACGCGGTGGCGGAATTTGGCGTTCGCCATGTCACCGTCACCGGCGGAGAACCGTTGGCGCAGCCAGGCGCGTTGCCGCTGCTGACGCGGCTCTGCGACAAGGCGTTTGAGGTCTCGCTGGAGACCAGCGGAGCCATCGATGTCGAGGGAGTTGATCAGCGGGTCAAAAAAGTGCTGGATATCAAAACCCCCGGCTCGGGCGAGATGCATCGGAATCTCTGGTCCAATCTGAGCCACTGCGGCGAGAAGGACGAAATCAAGTTCGTGCTGGTCGATCGCGCGGACTACGACTGGGCCAGGTTGAAGTGTGACGAGCTATCGCTCTATGACGCACCTTCCGAGGTACTGTTTTCGCCGGCCGCCGCCGAGTTACCCGCCAGAGATCTGGCCGACTGGATTGTCGCCGATCGGCTGGCGGTGCGGATGCAGGTGCAACTGCACAAAATTCTCTGGGGCGATGAGCCGGGTCGCTGAGGTGGAGCTTGAGTGGTGCCTGGAGCTGAAGCGGTGGTGAGAACGGCCGTGGTGCTTGTTTCCGGGGGTCTGGATTCGGCTACCATTCTCGCTGTTGCGAAGTCTCAGGGATTCAAGTGCTACGGAATTTCCTTTGACTATGGTCAGCGCCACAGAGCCGAACTCGATGCCGCTCATCGGGTCGCCGGCGCGTTGGGTGCGGTGGAGCATCGAGTGATGTCCATCGATCTTGCTGCCTTCGGTGGTTCGGCTCTGACCGACCTGAGCATTGCGGTCCCAGAGGGTGTGCCGGATCCAGGCGTGGTAGCGGATGAGATTCCCGTTACTTACGTACCGGCGCGAAACACCGTGTTTCTATCGTTGGCCCTGGCCTGGGCCGAGGTGCTGGGTGCCAGGGATATCTTCATCGGGGTCAACGCTGTGGATTACTCCGGCTATCCCGATTGCCGGCCGGAATTCGTGGCTGCTTTCGAGAAGCTGGCGAACCTGGCGACCAGAGCCGGGGTGGAGGGGGAACCCTTCAGCATTCACACACCTCTCATCGATCTTTCCAAGGCAGACATCATCCGCGAGGGCCATCGACTCGGCGTCGACTATGGCATGACCGTTTCCTGCTATCAGCCGACCGATGATGGGGCTGCCTGCGGTCGTTGCGACAGCTGCCGGCTGCGAGCGGAAGGGTTTGTCGCGGCCGATGTTGTCGACCCGACACGCTATCAGCGGTCGTAGCGCCGTTCCCGGCAAGCGGATTTCGTGAGCTGCGTCACGTTCGTGCTCACGTTTCCCCTGCTAACTTATTCGTTTCAAGACTGTGAGCTGGGAGTAGTGGTCAATGCCGAGGCCCGCATGGACACGGGTGGCTGTATGCGTTGCCATGATACTGATGGCGGGCACTGCGGTTGCTGCTCAGCAACAAATGAACTTTCGCCATCTGACTCTCCAGGATGGCCTCTCACAAAATACCATCACCAGCATTCTCCAGGACTCTCAAGGCTTCATCTGGTTGGGCACAGAGAACGGGTTGAATCGTTACGATGGCTACGACATCGTCCGTTACCACCGAGATCGCCGAAATCCTGAAAGCCTTGCCGGAGACTTCGTCTGGGCGATCGCCGAGGATGGAAACACGGATATCTGGGTTGCGAGCGCGGGAGGTGGAATATCTCGTTGGATCCGCCGCGAAGATCGCTTCGAAGTGTATCGCCACGATGATCGGAATCCGCACAGCATTCGCAGTAATGCCACGCGGACTCTGTTGGTCAGTCGCGAAGGTCTGGTCTGGATTGGCCTGGGCGATCAGGGGCTCAACGTCCTGAATCCACGTTCGGGGACCATCGAGCAATTCATCCACGATCCGGATAATCCCCGAAGCCTGTCCTCGGATGCAGTCTACGCCGTGTTTCAGGATCGAGCTGGCACCATCTGGGTCGGTACGGACGCCGGGTTGAGTCGATTCAACCCGAGCAGTCGATCATTCGTGAATTATCGTAATGACCCGGACGATCAATTCAGCCTCAGTAACGATCAGGTTCGAACGATCTACGAAGACCGGCGGGGTATTCTCTGGGTCGGTACCTTTGGTGGTGGTCTCAATCGAATGAACCGTCCCTCTGGGCGGTTTTCGAGCTTCCGTCATGACCCGGAAAATCCCGGCTCGTTGTCCCACGACCATGTCCGCTCGGTGCTCGAAGATGACGGCTTGCGACTGTGGGTGGGTACCGCCGATGGTTTGAACCTGTTGAATCGGCGTTCGGGCACGTTTCAGCACTACGCCAAAACCCATTCACCGGAAGGTTTGAGCGACAGCTACGTGATGTCGCTTGCTCAGGATCGCGGTGGTTTGATCTGGATCGGTACCAGATCGGCTGGTGTAAACATCTGGAATCCAAGCAGCTGGTTTCTCGGCCATTTCAGCGCACCGTGGTTGGTGGACACTAATGTCACCGCCTTCGCGACCCAGGCGGACAAGCTCTTTGTCGGCACCTTCGATCATGGTCTCACGGTGCTCGAGAGAGGCTTGGAGACGGCAAGCTACCGAATGCCAGAGTTGAGCGATGATCGAGTCATGTCGCTGTTGCTGGACCGGCGCGGGGCGCTCTGGATCGGCACCATGGGCGGCGGACTCAATCGGTTGGACGAGGATGGCACCGTCAGGGTCTATCGTCACGATCCGGATGATGAGCTGAGTCTCGGTGCAGATGGGGTTATGAGTCTGTATGAGGACAGCCGCGGGCGGATCTGGGTCGGGACTTTTGGCGGTGGCCTTAATCGTTTTGATCCTCAGTTCGGTACTTTCGAGCGCACCACAAACACGCTCACCAGCCTGCGGGTGACCGCAATTGTCGAGGATCTGGAGGGGTATATCTGGGTCGGTACGGATGCAGGTCTGAATAGACTGTATCCCGAGTCGGGTGAGGTCGTGCAATATCGTCACGATTCAGCGGATCCCGGCAGCATCAGCATGGATGCCATCTATGGTCTGCAGGTGGACAGTGCCGGTCGGCTCTGGATCGGTACCGCCGGTGGTGGCCTCGATCGCCTGACTTCCCTGAACGGCGAGCATGAAATCACCAATTTCTCGCTGGATGATGGTCTGCCCAGCAATCTGATATATGGGGTTTGCGCCGATGCGCATGGCTTGATCTGGCTGTCCACCAACGGCGGTCTGGCCCGCCTCGACCCCAATTCGGGGGCCGTCAAGCAATTTCACCGAGCCCATGGGCTGCAGGGCGAAGAGTTCAACTTCGGTGCCCACCACCAAAGTGAAGAAGGGGTGCTGTATTTTGGAGGCGCCAACGGTTTCAATGCCATTACACCTACCCGACTCGGTGTGAGCAAGGGTGCACCTCAGGTGGTGCTCACGGGATTGGAGACGCTCAACCAGCCGACCCAGAGCGATCTACCCTATGCGTTGGTGACCGATTTCGATCTCGACTACCAGTCGAATTCCGTAACGTTCGAGTTTGCCGCCCTCGACTTCACCTCGCCATCGCAGAATCAGTACCGTTATTATCTGGAAGGGTTCGATCGCAATTGGACGCCGCCGGCTTCGACACGCCGGGCGACGTACACCAACCTCGATGCAGGCGACTACACCTTCCGGGTAAAAGCCGCGAACAGCGATGGTATCTGGAACGAGCAGGGATTGGCCGTGGCCTTCAGCGTGGCACCCGCACCCTGGCTGACATCCTGGGCATACGTTGTCTACTCGTTGATCAGTGGTATCGTGGGGCTTGTCATCTATCGCATCAGGCGTGCTCGCAGCCGCCGGGAAAAGCTCTATCAGCACCGTCTGCACCGGCTCGCTTACTTCGACCTGCTGACAGGCATCCCCAACCGGCAGATGTTCATGCGGTATCTGCGCGATGCACTCCATGAGGCCAAGACCAAGGAGCAAAAACTCGCTCTGCTCTACGTGGACCTCGATCACTTCAAGCGCATCAACGATACCCTGGGTCATCGTACCGGAGATGACATCCTGAAGCTCGTGACCGAAAGGCTTCAGGAAGTAGTGGCGGAGACCGAGCGTGTCTTTCCGCGCCAGACGCTTAAGCTGGCACGCCTCGGCGGAGATGAGTTTATGATCCTTCTGCACGGTTTCGGCGAAACCAGGATGGTGGACCAACTCGCCAGGTGGATCATTGAAGCGCTGTCGAAGCCGTTTCGCCACCGGCGTCACGAGCTGGTGGTGACGCCCAGTGTAGGCATTTCCGAATATCCCAGCGATGGCAACAGCGCGCAGTCGTTGATGAAGAACGTTGATACCGCCTTGTACGAAGCGAAGAACGCCGGACGCAGTGGCTACAAGTTTTACTCCCCGGAGATGAATGCCCGAGCGCTGGAAGAGTTGGCTGTGGAGAGCGACTTGCGCCAGGCCATAGACTCCGATCAGTTGCATCTGGTTTTCCA
>QIDL01000458.1 GCA_003228415.1 Gammaproteobacteria bacterium
AGGTCAAAGCCATGACCGACGGACGCGGGGCGGACGTGATTTACGACCCGGTAGGCGGCGAGCTTTTCGATCAGTGCATGCGCTGCATCGCCTGGTACGGGCGAGTGCTGGTGATCGGCTTCGCTGCGGGAGATATTCCCAAGGTATCCATCAATCTGATTCTGCTGAAGAGTTGCCAGATCGTGGGCGTATTCTTCGGGGCCTGGTCTGCGCTATTCGCCGAACAATCGGCCGAGAACTTTCGGGAAATTCTAGACCTGTACGATGCTGGTAAGATCGATCCGCTGATTGGTAAGGAGTACCCGTTGAAGGATTACGCTCTCGCGCTCCGAGATCTGAGTGAACGCCGTGCTATCGGCAAAGTTGTGGTAAACGTCCGATGAAAAATCTCTTTGAAGACCCGGCCGAGGCGATGGCCGCCCTGATTGTCGCCGCTACCGGCGCTTTGCTCGCGGGTGCACTGGTGATGGAACACGCATTCGATCTGAACCCGTGCCCGCTCTGCCTCATGCAGCGGATCTGGTTCGCCGTTGCCGGGTTGATCACCGTCACCGCGTTGCTGCACTCGGCGAGATGGGGGATTTATCCGCTACTGACTGTCGTCGCCGGATCGATCGGCGCAGGGTTTTCAATTCGACAGCTCTATCTGCAGAGTCTGCCGGCCGACCAGGTTCCTTCCTGCGGGCCAGACATGACCTACATGATTGAGAACTTTCCGCTGGCCGATCTACTCGCCGCGATGACCCGTGGCACGGGCGACTGTGCCGAAGTGGCCTGGCAGTTCGGACTGACAATCCCCGGCTGGGCCCTGATGGGTTTCGTCGCCATCATCACGCTGGCGATCCTGCAATTTCGTGCCGGTCTGCGCTGAGCCGCGAGGTTGCTCGATTATCCGAGTCGAGCGCAAGAACCCTCCCTAACTGCTTGTTTCGACAGGTATTGGGCCGGATTAATGACTGGCGTTTGGAAAATCGAGTGGCTATAGTGCATGGTAACTAGTCTGTCGCCAGTTGCCGCTCGGCAAAAGTGTTTGCGCTCTTGCCAGGACCAGAGGGTCGGAGGCGGCCAGCAGGCTGCGCCATCATCAGTTGCCGAAGTGCCGTTAGAGCACCGGATGGAAATTGTTGATCGCGAGGCTTGCCGTGCGACAACGATGGGGCACATCGGGGCATCGGGGAAGAGCGTTAATGGACAACAAAGATCCAACGATTCGTCGTATTCTGGTCATCAACGGTAAAGGTGGTTGCGGTAAAACCACCATCGCCACCAACCTGGCCGTGACCTACGCCAATCAGCAGCATCAGGTCGCATTGGTCGACAACGACCCGCAGGCATCGAGCACCTACTGGGCAGAACAGCGCAGCCCCGATCTGAAAAAAATACATCTGGTCCCGGCACATCAGCGCGCCAACATGTATCAGACTCAGACCTTTCACAACAGGCTGGCGCCCAACATCGACCGTATTATCATCGATGGCCATTCAAACGCCAGGGACCGGGACCTGGAGGCTCTCATCAAGCAGGCGGATGTGGTGCTGATACCACTGTTGCCATCGTCCATCGACATTCGTGCCGCTAGCCGGTTCATCACCAATCTCCTGACTCATCGTGCGTTCCGGAATTCACCGCGACCGGTCGGAGTCATAGCCAACCGCGTACAGCCCAATACTCAGACCCACATCAAGCTCGAACACTTTCTCGGCTGTCTGGACATTCCTGCGGTCGCCACCTTCAGAGACAGCCCGGTGTATATCGAGGCGGCCGAGCTGGGGCAGGGGGTGTCAGACATGCTGAATTCCCGGGCCGCACGCAAGGAGGCACCCGCCTGGCGAGACCTGACCCGCTGGATCGACGAACAGTCTGCGCCTTCGGCTCGAACCGTCCACGATCTGAGACTCCGTCCACGGGCAGCAAAGCGCAAGGTAGACGAACAGACTCTCAGAGCCTAACCTTCCGCGTCTCATTCTGACCCAGATCCTGCCCTCTGACAGCGCCGACATGGTCTGGCGTCTCGTCGGCAAGGACACGCGAGCGCACCGTGCTGAAAATCACCGATCTCCACCTCGAGCGGAATCTGCAGACGCTATTCGATGGCCTGAATCTGGCTGTGCATCCGGGCCAGAAGGCGGCCATCGTGGGGCGCAATGGCGTTGGGAAATCGACCTTGTTCGAACTCATCATCGGCAAGCTGCATGCGGATGCCGGTGACGTGGAATTGCCTCGAGACTGGCGCGTTTCTCACATGGCTCAGGAGGTCCGGGTCAGCGATCGGGGCGCCCTGGAGTATGTGATCGACGGTCACAAATCGCTGCGTAACGCCGAACGAGCGCTGGCCAGAGCGACCGACAGAGGCGACGACATGGAAGTGGCCCATTGTCATGCTCACCTCGATGATCTCGGCATCTACGAGATCCGTCCGCGTGCCGGAGAGATTCTTCATGGTCTGGGCTTCAACAACGAGGACCTGTCGCGGGCATTCTCCGACTTCTCAGGCGGGTGGCGTATTCGGCTCAATCTCGCTCAGGCGCTGATGACGCCCGCCGATCTGCTGTTACTGGACGAGCCCACCAACCACCTCGATCTCGAAGCAACCCTGTGGCTGGAATCCTGGCTGCAGAGGTATTCCGGCACCCTGCTGGTGATCGCACACGACCGGGATTTTCTGGACAACATCGCCGAGCATACGGCCCACCTTCACAACGGCCGGGCAGACGTCTACAGAGGCAACTACAGCGCCTTCGAACGCCAGCGGGCGGAGGCCATGATGCTGCAGCAGGCGGCCTACAAGAAACAACAACGGGAAATCGACCACATCCAGAGTTTTGTCGATCGATTTCGCGCCAAGGCATCCAAGGCTCGCCAGGCCCAGAGCCGATTGAAGGCACTTGAGCGCATGGAAGCCGTGGCACCGGTTCATGCAGACTCCCCTTATCGGCTGAGCTTCCCACAACCGCAAAAAATGTCGAGCCCGCTCATCGGTCTGGACCGTGTCAGCATCGGCTATGGGGACACATGCGTGTTGAGCGAAATTCGTGAGACCATCCTGCCAGGCGCCCGAATCGGCGTGCTGGGAGAAAACGGGGCAGGAAAATCAACGCTGTTGAAATGTCTGGTCGGAGAATTGCCGCCCCAGTCCGGGGAGCTGGTGATCGGCCAGCACGCAGTCGTGGGATACTTTGCCCAACATCAACTGGAGTCACTGAATCCCGAGCGGACGGCGCTGGAGACTCTGGCACTGGCAAAACCGATGGATACCGAACAGCAATGCCGCAACTATCTCGGTTGCTGGGGTTTCCCGAAGGATAAACTCGAGCGGGCCGTTGCCACCCTCTCTGGTGGCGAAAAAGCCCGGTTGGTCCTGGCCCTGATCGCCGTAACCCGGCCGGCGCTGCTGGTATTGGACGAGCCCACCAATCACCTGGATCTGGACATGCGCGATGCCCTCGCCATGGCGCTTCAGGAGTTCGAAGGAGCTTTGATCATCGTCGCCCATGACCGCAGCCTGCTATCCCGGACGGTCGACGAATTCTGGCTGGTCGAAAACGGCTCGGTGACACGTCTCAGCTCCGATCTCGATGGCTACACCCGCACCCACAACCCGGCCAACGGGCCAGCCGTCCTGGGAGTCGATGTGCCGCCACGCAAATCACGCCGCAACCCAGGCAATTCAACGGGGCAAAGACGAAGGGATACCCGCAAAGTCGAGCGACGCGCCGCGGCCGAACTTCGAGAGCAGGAAAAGCCGCTCCTCGCAACCATCCGCCGACTGGAGAAGGAAATCGACAAAGTCAGCGCGGAACTGAAGACGCTGGAGTCGAAACTTGCCGATCCCGATACCTATCACAACCTGCCGGCCGAGCAACTCGATCCACTTCTCAAACAGGCGGCAAAGCTGCGCCACAACAAGGATCATGCCGAGTCACACTGGCTCGCCGAATCGGAAGCGCTGGAACGCCTCAAGGAGAGTCGTCGCGAATGACATTCTGTTCCGCGCTCTCTCGGTGCAGACGAATCACATGCCGACTGCCGCCTCCCATGCCTGAGAGGTTGCTGGGATCGACCTCCACGGACTTCCGCACCCCCCGACGCAGCACGTCGACCGTGACGACCTGGTCGGATTCATACAGGGCTCGATAAGCATCGCGGACCCCGGGTACTTCCTCGCCGGCCACCGTCAGAATGATGTCGCCACCTTTCAACTCGCCAGCCTCTTCGGGGGTAGCCATGACCAGCACCCCTTGATCGACGCCGAAATACTGTGCCAGGTCTGAGCCGACATCCTCGAGCCACAGCCCACCGTGCATGCTACCCGCACGACGAATCCAGTACCTGACGATCGGGCCGAGCTCATCGAGTTTCTCCAGTTGTTCGGCTGCCATCTCCTCAACCCATGCGGTCGATTCCGAGAAATCCATGTCGGCAAATTTCTCGGTCAGGGCTTCGAGCGCTTGCAGCCCTTCGATCTCGAAGTCGATATCCGACACTCCTGGCACACCGGTCATTCCCATGATGAAGACACCGCGGGCCTGGGTGGTCACATTCGCCACATCGAAGCTGCCATCACGCTGATAACCCACCGATACCGCATCGCCAGGGGCAACATCCCGCATGGCCTCGCGCAACGCGCCCATGACGCTTTCTGCTGAGGTCAGATCGATATGGTTGATAGAGATCAGTTCATCGCCCGCTTCCAGCCCTGCTGCTGCTGCGCCGCCACCCGGTGTGACACCGACAACGGCAATGCCACCGGACTCGGAACGCTCGCCGAGTAACACACCCAACATGGGCCGTTTACCATGGCTACCCACGGTCTCCAGCTTGTAGAGCTTACCGCTCAGCTCACCGAGCCGTTCGGCGGCTTGATCGAGTTGTGCTCGCGCCTCATCGATACTGGCCTCGAGTTCGGATCGCTCCAGCTTTTCGAGTTCCAGACTTTCAGCCGCCTCCTTTTCAGCAGCTTCCTTTACAGCAGCCTCCTTTTCAACAGAAAGGGACGGTGTACTTACACCGAGGCCCATCACAATGAGAAGCGCCAGTAGTCGAACCTTCTTTGTCGGCATTGCCATCTCCTAATACACGGCCGGCTGCAGGACGGCTCGTGTACGCCTGACCTGTGCCAGCGATTCGAGCAGCGCCACCCGCTGACCCCACAATTTCTGCAGTTCCTGTTGACGCATTTCCGTTTCCCGGTTTTCCTGATCGGGCAGCGTAAGGCCGGCATCGGAATAACCATTGAGCTGCGCATCGAGATCGGCGATCCGATACAGCAGGGCTCGTGCGGTCGGATCCCGGCGGGCGAGCCGAACGTTCCGGACCAAGGGCTCGAGTTGCCTGGAGCGGGCATAGAGTTGGGCCAGATTGCCGGACTGGCCATGGAGTCCGCTCAGCTCGACTGTTGGATCTTCCCGACCTGGAATCAAAACGACGATGGTAATCGCCAACGTCAGCAGCAAACCTGCCGCCATGGCAAACGGCACATGGGCCGGTCGATATCTTTGCGTAGGTAATTCTGCCACAGCGGGCGCGCTACCCGACGCTTCAAGAATCTGCTGCAACAACGCATCCCCCGGATCGATGGCCGGCAACTCGTTCAGCGAGCGCTTGATCGCTTCGAGTTTTGCAAGCGCCGATCGGTGTTCCGGGTCGTTCAGCAGCGCTTCGCTGTCCGCTGAATCCGTGGGTTCGCCATCACGAAGCGCAAGCAGATTCGACGTGAGCCGCTCTCGCGATTTCGTCATCTTTCTCACCTCCATAAACATCCAGCAATTTCTGGTAACCGCGGGCCAGTTTCGATTTCGAGTAGCTGCTGGTCTTGCCGAACAACTTACCGATCTCCTTGTGTGTGTATCCTTCCACATCGTGCAACCAGAGCACCATGCGGGTTCGAGCACCCAGTCTTGCCAGTGCCCGCTCCAGATCGTGGAGACCATCCACCCTGTCCGCATCCTCGGCATGATCCAGTTCTTCGGCCATGTCGCTGGATGATCGGCGCTGCTGCCAGGGCGATCGCAGCCGCATAAGACAGTGATTGACCGCCGTCTGCCTGATCCAGGCCACAACCGCCTCGGAATTACGCAAGGTACTCGCCCGTTCGATTAACGAGACGAAGGTATCCTGCACAACCTCTTCGGCCAGGGAACGGTCCTGCAAAATGCGCACAGCCATGCCCATGACACTGGGACCCAGCACCCGATAGGCGGTGGCCTGGGCGTTCCGATCACCCATTTTCAGTCCACTGGCCGTGTCGGCATCGAGTGCGATTTTGGAAAAGCCCGCCATACAGTTATATAGATGCGTCAGTCATGTGGAAGGTCGCAGGGCAACAGAAAAATCCCGGCTCATGATTCTGATGTCGATCCCATCAGGTCGCCTGCAGCGACCTCAGTTCAGACAGCGACCAGACACCCTGACATTTACCATGCACCTGCACCTCTCGAGTGCCTTCCTCGAACAGATGCATGGGCGCAGGCCAGCCGAACGGTGCCAGACACATATTGAGCTTTCGGTGTTTTCCGGTGACGATGTCCTTATTCTTCCCGATATCCGGAAAGGTGGTGCACATCAGATAACGGCCCTGCACGCTCAGCAGATTCTCGAGGGCCGCGCTGATGTCCTCCAGGCTCAGATGCACGAGCAGATCCCGACAGAGCACGAAGTCGGCATCCGGCAGCGAGCCTTCGCAAACATCGATCACCTCGAATCTTCGGCCGGGGTATTTCTCTCGATTGCGCTCGATCAGCGCGGGAACGATATCGGCGCCGATATAGCGGGTAGCAGCGAGGTCCAGCGTAGCGATCCAGTCGTGATCGCCACAGGGAATATCCAGGATCGAGGTGATCTCGAGTTCCTCCAGCAGCCCCGGAAGCAGCTGCCGGATTCTATAGGTTCGCTCGAGCCCGGAACCCTTTCCAGAACGCGACTGACCCCCCCACTTGTTGGACCCATAGATCCATTCGAACACTTCCGAACGGCTCTGACCCCGAAAGCGACCCAGCTCGGAACGCTTCTCGCGCCATCGGGTTAACCAGCTCATCCTCTAGACATAATGTTTAGTGTCGTTCGTAAATCGACGGCTTGTCGGCGTCTTCCTCGGTAATCCTGCGTCCGAGCGCCACAAAGGTCGGCAGATCTTCATCGGCCGGCATGGCCATTGTGACCTTGCGCGCCATGGCCGCCTCCATATAGGGCCCAAGCTCCTCGAGCTTTTTCGCTTCGCGTTCTGCCTCTCTTTCTTTGAACTCACCCATCACCTCACCGGCAAAAATCTCCAGAGACTCGCAAATGTGATCATGTTGGTTCATGCCAGCCTGCTGGATGAAGGTGACCTGGTCCACCCCGCACTGCTCGAACTTTCTGAGATGAGCCCTGAGATCGTCCGGCGTGCCGATACCACCGCGGGCGGCAGTCAGCGGATTGCCGAAATCCGAGACCTCGCTTTCGATCTGCGGAACCCGAACACGCTGAAATTCCTCCCAGATGTCGGTGCGACCCGGCTTGTGTTCGCCGAATCCGTACAGGCTGCCGAGCGCGTAGCCGAAGAATTCAAAACCGAGCAGGCCACGCTGCACCGCGGTCTCGCGATCATGATGACAGGAGAAACTCGACACCATGCAGATGTTGGCGTTGACGGCATGCCCGATGGGCACGCACTCCTCGCTCTTGATGATGCTGTAATACTCGTCTACCCAGGACTGTGCTTCCAGCGGATCGACGAAAGCAAAGGTCAGTGCCCCAATGCCCATCCTGGCGGCCATGCGAATGGTTTCCCGCTGCGAACAGGCCACCCACACCGGGGGATGGGGACGCTGCACCGGCTTCGGCACCACATTCCTGCAGGGCATCTGGAAATACTGGCCCTTGTAGCCGGGATAGGGATCCATCGCCAGCATGTTGCAGATCTGCTCGGTGGCTTCCAGGTAGATCTTGCGCTTTTCTGCGACCGGAATACCGAATCCACCCAGCTCGAGTTCCGCCGATGACTCCCCGGTCCCGAAGTCCACCCGGCCTTGCGATACCAGATCCAGGGTAGCGATGACTTCGGCCGTACGCGCCGGATGATTGTATTGCGGGATGACCTGCCGTATGCCATGGCCGAGCCTGATGGTCTTCGTGCGCTGTGAGCAGGCGGCGAGGAAGACCTCCGGCGCGGAGGAGTGTGAATACTCCTCCAGAAAGTGGTGCTCAACCTCCCATGCGTAGTCGATGCCCAGCTTGTCTGCGAGCTCAACCTGATCGAGGGCCTCGTTGAAAAGCCGTTGCTCCGCGCCCTCGGTCCAAGGTCGCGGCAATTGATGTTCATAGAAAATGCCAAATTTCATCAAGGTCTCCTGTCAGCTGAGGTCCTGCCTGCCGCCTTTTCTGTGCCGCCTTTTAGAGCGAAGAGAAGCAGAATAACGAGTCAAACAACCAATGTTTCACGTTCTGCGGGGGCGTCGCAAGCGCATTTTCAGTTGACTTATCGGCCGAACGTTCGTTCTGTCATTCTGTTAAAATCACCGACATGGCCAACCGAGGACAATCCAGGAAAACCCTGCTCAGAGCGCTGCGTGAGGTATTCGAAGCAAAAGGCTTCGACGGCACTACCCTGACGCAACTTGCAGAATCGACCGGACTCGGCAAGGCAAGTCTCTATCATCATTTTCCGGGCGGCAAAGGGGAGATGGCCGCCGTACTGCTGAGGGGCTCGGTCGCGGAACTCGAACAGCTCGCCTTCGCCAGACTCGCCGGTCGCCTGCCCCCGCGCCAGCGCCTGGAGAACTTCATCGACGGTTTCAGTGACTACGTGAGCGGCGGCGAAGGCAACTGTCTGGTGGCCGTCCTGTCAGACGGCAGTTCCGGAAGTGAACACCGCGAGTTGATCGCTCAGCAGTTTCACGAATGGATTCGACGGCTCGCCGCAACCTTCGAAGATGCGGGGGCGAAACCAAAGCGCGCAGAGCGGCTGGCAAACGATCTATTGGCCGGCCTCTATGGTCACCTCCTCACCGCCAGGCTGGTCGGCGAACCGGGTCAATTCAAAAAACACCTCAAAAACATGAAGAAACGCCTGCCTGGCTAGACACAGTCGGCCGCACTTCCGGAGCCGTCGCAATTACGAAATCGG
>QIDL01000003.1 GCA_003228415.1 Gammaproteobacteria bacterium
CCTATTCTGGCGACCAGCAGCTTATCAACCGCCAGCGTCACCACCGGTTCGGGTGTCAGTTCGCCGTAGGTGTCCAGCGGAATCACAAAGGGCTTCAGGTTTGGATTCAGGAGAGTCACAGAATCAACCAGGGAACCTTTGCCTATCTGATCCGGTTCTCCAAGACTGAACAGGCGATAATCACCGCATTCTTTGATTCGATCCGGAATACCTGGCAGTACTGGTGCGAAGACAATGATTACATCCGCACACCGGTTGTGTTCAACATAGTCGATATCATAGGGTGCCAGACCAACCCGCGCCGCTGCTGCTTCCAACATCGCCCTCGACGTTGTGCCGGGAGGACCGGCGAATACCGTATGATTTCTGATGAGATCCAGCACATCTGGCACCACCAGCTTTGTTCGGTGAATGATATGGAGCACGGTCGGATACAACGGAACAATCGTAGCGATATCCGCATCGAACAATTCGGCGTTCGAGACCAGCGCGATGTCTGCAGCTCCGGATTTCAACGCCTCTATACCGGGTAAATTCGAATCGGGTGACGGAATGAGATCTATTTCGATGAACTCCGGGTCATCAAAAAGCTGCGCAAACTTCTCGGCAATCTCTCGATCGATCTCCAGCCTCGGCGTGACCATGGTGATTTCCGCTCCACTCCTGGAGCAGCCTGAGAGCAGCGCGGCGCCCAGACAGACACTTCCAAAATACAGGAATTGCTTCAATTTGGTCGACAACGTGAGATCCAGCCGCTCCGAAGGACACCGGCTAGTCTCGCAGGCTGGACTGGAAATTCAAGGTCGCCACCTGGCGCCCCCTTAACCTGGCGCCAGGTGAAAATCCTCCCGGGCTTGTTCACCTCCATATGCTTGCTGTATAACGGCGCATCCGGAAGATCATTCCGGGATTCCGATCATCTATTCAACGCAGGCACGGAACGCATCGGTGCTATACAAGGAACGATAATGCGCAAATTACTGGGAACAACCACACGAAGATTTCTCCTGACACTGCTGACCGGACTACTCGCCTTGTCATTTGGCGCCAATGCGGCCAGCAGCGATCGATCTCCGGTGCTCGCCCGAATCGTCGACAGCGGAACGATTCGGGTAGGCATGTCCGCCGGACAGCCACCATTCAATATGACCAATCGCGAAGGCAAGATCATAGGGATGGACGTCGATCTGGCGGGCTTGCTGGCCGGCGCTCTCGACGTCGAATTGGAAATCGTCGACATGCCGTTCAATGAACTGTTGACCTCGCTTGAATCAGGCAAGGTAGATCTGGTGATTTCAGGCATGACCGCGACGCTGCGGCGAAATATGCGTGCGGCCTTCGTGGGGCCGTACTACATTACCGGCAAATCGATTCTGGCGCGTTCGGAGACCATCGCCGCGCTCGATTCGAATGAGATGAATCGCGACAATCTCCGAATCGCCGCGCTGAAAGGCTCCACCAGCGAAGACTTTGTCAAAGGCGTGGCGCCAAACGCCACTCTGGTTGCAACAGCCACCTATGACGACGCGATCGACCTGCTGCTCTCCAACAAAGTGGAGCTGTTTGTTGCCGACGCATCCATCATCATGTTGTCGATGCTGCGCTGGCCCGATGCAGGCCTGACCGCCGCGAGCAAACCACTGACCATCGAACCCATCGGTATTGCCGTTCCTGCCAGCGATCCGTTGTTGTTGAATCTGATCGAAAACTATTTCCGGGCTTTGGATGCCAGCGGTGTTCTGGAGCAACTGCATAAAAAGTGGTTCGAGAGCGGCGGCTGGCTCGTTCAGCTACCTTGACGGAAACCTGACATGAAACGCTGCACCGGTACCGGCACTATTTTCCTGCAACCGGTGTAGCGGACGGGTATCCATGCTGCGCAGATTGAATCTGTTTCTGGTGTTGATCCTCTTCCTGCTGGCAGCCGGTGCTGTCGGCTATTTTTTGTACGAAGAACAGCAAACCGAAAGGCTGATCGTTGCAGCCGGAGCCCGTTCCAGCGAAGGCTTCCAACTGGTACAGGCGGTCGCCGACGTGGTGAACGCCAATTACCCAAAAATCTACATGGATGTCATCGAAACTGGAGGATCGCTCGACAACAGTCGGCTGATGAACGCCGGATACGCAGACCTGGCCACATTCCAATCCGATGCCAGCAGCAGCATGCGGGCGCGCCTGGTTGCAGACCTCTATCCGGATGCCTATCAGCTCATAGTCAGGCGATCGGCAAATATCCGTTCAGTTGCAGATCTGAAAGGAAAAAGCATTGCTTTGCCGTCCAAAGGATCTGCTCAGAATACCTCTTTCTGGTCTCTGGCCCGGCACTATGGCCTGGACGAGAGCACCATCCACGGGTTACCGATGTCCAACCGCTCAGCCGAGTGGGCACTGATCAGCGATGCAGTAGACGCTGTTTTTCGAGTTCGCGCACCGGGTGACGCGACGATCAAACAACTCATCGAAAGAGCCGACATCACGCTGGTTCCCATCGAGCAGGCCCCGGCCCTGCATCTTCGAAACTCAGCGATCAAACCCGGCCGGATTCCAAAAGGCAGCTATCGCGGTAATCCACCGCTGCCCGAGCAGGATCTCGAAACCGCCAGCGTGAGTCGAATGCTGGTGGCTGCAGATGATGTTTCCGACGAAATCGTCTATGAAATTACCGCCGTGCTGTTCGAACGCCGCCGGGAACTCTCGGAACTGAGCCCTCTGGCCTCGCTCATTACAGCGCCGAATATCGATTCTGGAACCACATTGCCACTTCATGAGGGTGCCGCTCGCTACTTCGACCGTGAAAAACCCAGTATCTGGTCCAAACAAGCGGATCTGCTGCGAACGATCCTCTCTTTGCTGGCGATCTTCGCCTCAATGACCTTCGGATTCCGCAACTGGTTTCAGGGCGCGCAGAAAAATCGAGCCGACGCTTACAACCACGATCTGCTGGGACTGCTCGAAAGCGCCAAACAAGGCGAACACCCGGCCGAACACTATCGAGAAGCTCTCAGGGAAATTCTAGTCCGCGTCATCGAGGACCTGGATAACGATCGTATCTCGAGTGATGGCTTCGACGAATTCTCGTTTACCTGGCAAGCTGTCAGCCAACTGCTGGAGAGCACGCCGACCAGTGAAGAGCGCGCAGCGACGTGAAGGTCAGCCGTGCAATCAGCGCTACACTCCTCGCTGTTCTGGCAATCGTGTTCATCATCGGTGTCGTTCTGCTCAGCAACTACGAAAAACAGATCGAGCAGCGCGCTGTCGGGCAATTGAGAACCATGTTGATGCTGCGGGAGTCTGTTCTTCGCAGCCACTTCGAAAGTTTGCGATCGGAAGTCCTGCTATGGTCGAGCCGACCGATCGTCATCGACGTCCTCGATACCCTGCAGCACGCACATCAGGCGCAGGATACCGATACCGTGGTCGGAATTGGTTCCATTCAAACTCAGGACATTTCCTCCGCAGCGGACAGCATGGGGAGCGAAACGCTGGATGCGCGTGTTACCCGCTTCGCCAGACACCACCACTACTACGACGTGTTTTTTGTCAGCACCAGCGGAGAAGTGCTCTACACGATGGCCAAGGAAGCGGACTACGGCACGAACCTCATTACCGGTCCGTATGCAGAGAGCGGCCTCGGTCGACTGTTCCGGCAACTGATGGCATCGGATGATGACATCGTCGCCTTCGAAGACTTCTCCCTGTATTCCCCGAGCGACAATCAACCGGCCGCTTTCCTCGGCGCAAAGGTCTATCGGGCGGATACCTTCATTGGCATATACGCCATTCAGATCCCGGAGTCATCGGTTAACGAAATCATGCAGTTCAGCGCAGGCATGGGGGAATCCGGGGAGACCTATCTCGTCGGTAAAGACGGATCGATGCGGAGTAATTCCCGCTTCTACGACACATCGACAGTCTTGAAAACGAAGGTAAGCGGGGCGACGGTCGCCAAGGCAATGGCCGGAGAGATGGGAATAGAGATCGTAGATGATTATCGTGGCATACCGGTCTACTCCGCTTACCGACCTTTCGAGTTCGAAGGTATTCGGTGGGCCGCGCTGGCCGAGAAAGATGTAGCGGAGGTACGCCAGCCAATCTACTCAGCGCGACTCTGGCTTTCCGCGGCGTTCGTTGTACTGTGCCTGGTCGTCCTGCTGCTGCGGACAATGTTGTTCCGAGTGGTTCTTCCCGCATCCATGGCCGCTTTTCTGGGGCTGTCCTTCCTGCACTTCGAATCGGACTGAAGTCGCCACCAGATCCAGATCGCGGTTTCGGTCAGGCATTCACAAGATACAGGGTGCCAACTCCGATCATCAGCGCCGCGGCAAGTCGCGATAGTCTCAGCTTTGCCGGGAGTAGTTTTTCCAGTATCACAAACCCCGAGATCGCCGCGATCCACAACAGATTCATCACTCCGCCTATGAACAACAGGGCCATCAGCAACCAACAGCACCCGAGACAGTATCCGCCATGGCGGACACCGAGAACGATACCGTCCATGACCTTCGGTCCAAAGTGTCCGGCAAGATAGGTTGCCGGTGACCGGCAGTGCGTGAGACACCTGTTCTTCCACGGCGTGATTTGATAGGCACCCGCAGCAATCAGCAGCGTCGCCCCAAGGTATCCGCTGGAACTGACCATCGCTGGTGACAGCAGCCCCACAGTAGCCAGACTCATCTGTATCAAGGTTGCGCCAAGGCTGAACATCGTCCAGACCAGAACGTAGCCGGTGACAAACCAGCAGGTGGAGGCGACAACTCCGCGTTGATTACTTGCAGAGTTTGCAATGCGTGCGTAGATGGATATCGCTCGGGCGGCTGTCGGCACCATCATCCCGATCATCATGACGACCCACATAGCGAACATCATCAGGAAATCGTTGAGTTTCCATGGCTGCATACCGGCTGTATCTATTGGCATGCCGGTATCTGACATTTCGGCCATACCGATCGCAACCGTAAAAAGATAAATCCACGCGAGCGCTACTATCGCCGATATTGAAGCCAGCAGAAAAACCAGATCCCAGGTGCGTAATCTGATACGCGACCTGGCGCGCAATGAGCCAACCTGGGATTCAGTCACGCAGCCTTTATGAGCCCATCATGGTTGTAGTTGTGTTCGCAGAATTGTGCATACGAGCCTTCCAGGTTCATGCTCAACGCACCCTGAACTGTCGCCGTACCAGAACCGATTTCCGCATAGGTGAACTCAAAACTGCCTTTCGGTCTGGACAGCGCGATATGGAACTCATCGCCACTGAATCCATCGACGATCGGCTCGCCTCGCGCCTCTATGAGACCCGGCACAACGAGGCTGGCCTTGCGTGCCGCGATGTCGATCTCGCATTCAATAGGTAGAAACAATGTTTCCAGAAACTCCGAGCAGGTACTGCCGAATACCGCAAAGTGATTACTACCTGGAACACCCACGTCACCAGACACGATCTTTTCGATCGCCTCACGCTGCGCGGCATCCGCACGCTCATCGATGACGATCTGACGCTTGCCGCTTCCTTCGGCGATTTCACCTGGCCAGATCATAGTGAACACCCAATTAAGACCAGACAGATCGATCCCATTGAACAGGCCGTCTCGAATGTGTCCGCCTTCGACGAATTGACAGAATCCGTGGGTACTCGCCACGTTGAACTGGCAGCCGCAGTTGGAAGCGCAATTGCAGTTGCCGAAAGTCTCGCTGAAAAAATGCCATTGGTCAGTCATTGTATCCCCCCTCTGCGGTTTCCCCGCGCTACGCTGACCGATGAACTATATCTCAGGTACGCCTCCCAGACCATGGGTCCAGCCCACCAGCCCTGAAAACAACCTCTCAGACCGCAGCTGTTTCAGCTAAACTCGCATGTTGCGATTGAGTCGGCAGACGATCGGGGGAGAGTATGCAGAAGGCTGAGCAGATACGGGTGCTGAAGGGACTGATGCAACACCTCGATGACGGCACAAACGTAGACGCCGGCGGGCAGGTGCGCAATCCGATGTCATCGTATACCTGTAGCGACCTTGCAGTTCGCGAGTGGCAGGTGTTCTTCCAGGAATACCCGCAGTTGCTCGGACTGTCGGCCGATCTTCCTACCAATGGATCATTCTTTACCAGCAGCGAACTCGGCAAACCCATCCTCTGCACACGGGATGAGGAAGGCGAGTTTCATGCGTTTTTCAATGTCTGCCGCCATCGCGGTACCATCGTCGAGAGTGAGGCGCGAGGCGAGAAATCACTGTTCAACTGTCCCTTTCATGCCTGGGGTTACAACCACAGTGGTGAACTCATTGCCGTGCCGAAGGAGCAACAATTCGGACCTGTAGACAGGTCCTGCCACTCCTTGATCGCGCTTCCCGCGGTAGAGAAACACGGTCTGCTATGGGTGTCTGCGTCTCCCGAAAGCGAGTTCGATATTGACGCGCTCCTCGGCGACCTCGGCGACGAGTTGGCAGCCTGGAATCTCGATGCCGCGGTTCGGCATGGCAGCACCACGTACAAGACCGACATGAACTGGAAGCTGGCCATCGATACTTTCGGCGAAACCTACCACTTCAACGTGCTGCATAAGGATTCCCTGGCTGCCGATTTCTATGGCAACGTCCAGCTTTATGATACTTATGGGCGCAACCATCGAATGTCGCTGTGTCTGAAAAACATCGACACGTTGCGCCAACTCCCGGAAGATCAATGGCATGTATTACTCGGCTCGGCGCCAGTCTACTACCTGTTTCCCAACATCCAGATGGTAATGACGCCCGGCGGACCTATTCTCGTGCGGGTCTATCCGGAAGGCCCCAATCCACACCGAAGCTTTTCTGAGATCACCTTTTACCTCCATCCCAAAATCGAGATTCCCGGGCTGTCTAAGGTAGAGGATGTGGAAGCGTTTTTGACCGAACGGATGGAAGGTTTTGCTTCGGTCATCCAGACGGAGGACTACGTGGCGGCCGCCAGCAGTCACGAAGGCGCAGTAGCCGGAATCCAGGAGTATGCGACCTTTGGTCGCAATGAACCGGCGTTACATCACTATCACAACACCTATCGAGAGGCTCTGGGCATGTCACCGCTGGAAGTGATCAGCAACTAGGGAACCTCTTACAAATATCCTGCATTTCACTTTATGAAGCTATGGGCTTACCAACTGAAGCTCATGAGAAAGAAAGGTGCTCCAGTCAGCGCTTCAGCGCTCTGTCTTGACCGTCTCGGCTGGTAGCCCTGAGAGATAACGTTCGAGTTTTGGTCTCAGTTCAGCAGGCTCCAGAAAAGGAGCAACCTGCAGCAGAACCTCCTCCAGGTCGCCCCCGGAGTGAACAACGTGAGCAGCCCAGAGCATCGCCGACCGATGGCCGTTGCTATCGTGAATCAGAATTTTCTGGTCAGGATGACCGGCAATTTCACTTTCCAGCAGGATGACGTTTTTGTAACCAGGTGCATTGCTCGAGGTGGGTATGTTGATCTGCTGTACTCCGATGTTCCGAAGGCTCCCCAGTTCGTCGTATACGCCTTCATAGGGAAATCTGAGGTCAATCACTACACCGAAATCGGCTTGCGCTTCCAGGAGGTGGGATTTCGTTGGTATCACTCCCAGAAATATCAGTTCATCCACTTGCAGCAATTTTATGGCGGGAGCTTCGCTCTTGACAGGAGTCGCTTCGTTGGCAATGGCGAACGTGGGTCCAATGACCAACAGAAAGCTGATAATCAGCTGTATGACGTCGTGTAGCTTCCCTGGGAATCGAGTGATTCTCGAAGATTCGCACTTGCTCATGTACAGGACTCTGTAAGTGTGATCGTGGCTTCCAGCCCTTTGAACAGTGATTCGAGGGCTACCAGTCGTCGCTTCCGTTCGCTGTGCGATCGGCTATCGAGGAGACAACACAGGTTTCAACCGACTAACGAGTTCGACCGAACAACAAACCCACTATAACGAATACCAGGGCAAGTAGAAGTCTCGGATCACCAGCCGACATCCAGGGATCGGCTGGAAACGCGATAGTTTTCGCCATCGCCGCGATCTTGTATTCATGGGGCCCCTGGAAGTCCGGATTGGTGGCAATTTCCATCATGTCGCGGCGGCTTCGATACCGCATAAAAGCGGCCTGAGACCATTTCTCAGCACCATCGATCCCCCACACATCCATCGATTCGGCAGCCGCAGCCCCGAAGATCACCGGATGACTGGCCCGGCTCAGCAGAGCCGGCCACATGTATGCCATGTACCTGCCCAGCACCTGAGATGAAGATTCCGTCGGATCCACTCCAGGAACGGCAACTGGTGTCTCGTTGAGCTCGATGATATTCACCATGACAAAATCATCACCACTGTCATTCTCCAGAAAGGTGCGCATCCGCTCTATGTCTTCGGAACCCGCCCCCCGGGATTCGATGAGAGAAACATAGCGAGAAATTTCCTCGTCGGAAAGCGGTCCACCGAACGAGGTATACCAGTAGAAAAACAATCCGTAGACAAAGGCCAGAACACCCCATACCATTTTTGCTCTATTCACGAATGTTTCTCCAATTCACGATACGCGGCGTCTGCGTGCGGCCAACTCCAGTTTGATGTTTTTCCAGAGAAAGACAGGAAAGCCCAGCGGATTCTGTCCTATTTTGCGTCGTAATAACCTTCGCATGTGCGGCGCTGCTTCATAGCTCCCTTCCTGTTGGCCATGGCCCATGTGCACCTTGAGAGCAGGCACTTCCATGGTCTCCAACTCGAGCTCGAGGGAAAAGTTCTCAGTTCTGGGCAGCATGCAGATCTGATCATCACAAGCCTGGTAACGTACAGTAACATCGACCGTTACGGTTCGCTGATCGAGCGGCCTGACTTCGCTTGCCAGCTCGCCTACAGCATAAAGGGGCATTACAAAATCTACGGTGCCGGACCAGATCGACAGAGTCACCTACTCGGATGACAACTCCAATGATGTCGTTTCCGGGCTCTCTAGAGGCAGGAATATCAGCCCTGCAGGACCGGTTACTTCAATTGAAACCGGCACCATTCCCTCCGGCGCTGGCGAGCCGTATATGTGCAGCCCATCGGCAAGTTCAAACCGTATCAGCAGCTTGCGGAGGACACCCTGGCGGATTGTGCAGCGACCACC
>QIDL01000590.1 GCA_003228415.1 Gammaproteobacteria bacterium
GAAAAGATCACAGTCCGCGGCCGCGCTGAGGCTCGCCGTGTACATGTCTGCGGCGGACTCTACGGGGACCATCACCACATCACTTGGTGGCGGCAAGGCAACCGGACCGCTGATCAGGGTCACGGTGGCACCGGCGTCCCGGGCTGCAATGGCCATGGCATATCCCTGTTTGCCTGAACTGTGGTTACTGATGTAGCGCACTGGATCGATGGCTTCGCGGGTCGGTCCAGCGGTAATGACCACATTGCGCCCGGCCAGATTGGTTGGTGCCTGAACCGCCAGATCGACTTCTCGAATCGAAGCTCGGATTGGGCCATCATCGGTAGATTCCAGAACGCGAAGGATGTCTTCCGGTTCGCTCATGCGGCCTGGCCCAACCTCGCCGCAGGCCTGATCTCCGCTCTCCGGTCCGATGACGATCACGCCGTCTTTTTTCAGTGTATTCAGATTGCGCTGAGTTGCGGGTGCTTCCCACATGACCTGGTTCATCGCCGGAGCCAGGAGCAGGGGCGCGCGACTGGCGAGAACCAGAGCACCGAGAAGGTCGTCCGCATGACCGCTGGCCAGGCGGCTCAGTCGGTCTGCGGTTGCCGGGGCAACGACGATCAGATCGGCCCAGCGGGCCAGTTCGATGTGGCCCATTTGAGCTTCAGCAGCAGGATCCCAGAGGGTATCCCGAACCGGATTTCCAGAGACCGCCTGGAGCGCGGTTGCCGTCACGAATTGATGTGCACTGGTGGTCATGACCACCTGAACCTCCGCTCCGACCTGGCGTAGAAGTCGCACGAGCAGGGGTGTCTTGTACGCTGCGATACCGCCGGAAATACCGACTAGGATGTGCTTGTTCTCGAGTGAATTCATGGGCGGATCATAGCATGGCGATTGGTGGACTCAGTGGGTGTGAATCACGCCAGATCAGCCGGTTTCGGCTCTTGCGCCGGGGTCCGGACAACCTGGGAGATGCGGAGTTGCTGGCCCTGTGGCTCGGGTTGCCCGATCGGGTGAGTGCAGAGGCCCTGCTCGCCGCCATGGGTGGGCTTGGCGGTGTCCTCCGCACCCCGTCGGCCCGTTTGATGAACCATGGGGGTATTGGGCCGGCGTGCGTTGCACGATTGCTGGCGGGACTGGCGCTGATGGAGAGGCACGCCCTGGAGGAGATAGATACCCAACCAGTGCTGTCCTGCACTGCCGCGGTGCGCCGATTTTTGCGCACAAAACTTGCCAGACTAGAGCGCGAGATATTCGGTTGCGTGTTTCTCGATAACAGGCATCGTCTCATCAGCTACGAGCCGCTATTTTTGGGGACGCTGGACCGTGCCTCGATACACCCCCGGGAAATTCTCCGACGTTCCCTCGAGTTGAATGCGGCGGCGGTGATTCTGGCGCACAATCATCCTTCCGGAATCGCCGAGCCGAGCCCCAGCGATGTGGCTTTGACTCAAGACATGGTGGCGCTGCTGGCAAAGATCGATGTGCGGGTCCTCGATCACCTCGTCGTGGGGCGCGGATCGGAGGTATCGTTCGCCGAGCGGGGGCTTTTATAGCGGTACCGAAATGACAGCGGTACAGAAATGATTGCGATACCGGATTTGCCGACGCGGTCTCGATATCTGCACCGGACTCGGCAGGCTTGCCCTGTAACAGGCCCTCTGGTATAAACGCGCCTCTTTTTTCCATGGGTAACCTTGCCATGTCGCAAGTTTGTCAGGTGACCGGAAAGCGTCCGATGTCAGGCAACAATGTCAGCCATGCGCAGAACAAGACTCGCCGTCGGTTTGCGCCGAATCTCCACAGTCACCGTTTCTGGGTGGAGAGCGAGAATCGCTTCATAAGGCTCAAGGTTTCATCGAAGGGTATGCGCATCATTGATAAGCTCGGCATTGATGTGGTGCTTGCAGATATTCGCAAACGCGGCGACAAGGTCTGATCACACAGCGGCGATCGGGCGCGCAAAGCAAAGAGGTTTGGAGTCATGCGAGAAAAAATCAAGTTGGTTTCCAGCGCGGGCACCGGCCACTACTACACCACGGACAAAAATAAACGTACTACCCCCGACAAGCTCGAGATGAAGAAGTACGATCCGGTGGTCCGAAAGCACGTCATCTATACCGAAGCAAAGATTAAGTAAGCGCTAACTTACTGTTTTCGCCCCGTCTGAATGTATGTGTTGAGGCGGACTGGTGCCAGAACTTCCCGAAGTCGAAACCACCCGACGTGGTGTTGCCGCCCTTATCCAGGGTGCCCGGGTCAGTGAGATTCAGGTTTACCAGCCGCATCTTCGATGGCCGGTGGAGATTCCTTCTTCAATCGTGGGCCAGCGACTTGAAAGTGTCGGACGACGAGCGAAGTATCTGCTCTTTTCGTTCGAAACCGGGACTCTGCTGTTGCATCTTGGTATGTCAGGCAATTTGCGCGTATTGCCGCGGGATACGCCCTGTCTGAAACACGATCATGTGGAAATTGTATTCGGGGGCACTCAGGCCCTGCGCTTGAATGACCCGCGTCGCTTTGGCAGTGTCCACTGGCATGTGGGTGATCCTCAAACGCACTGGTTGCTGTCCGGCTTAGGCCCGGAACCCTTAGATCCAGGCTTCGACGGTGACTATCTGAAGCGTCGGGCTCGAGGGCGGCGGCTGGCGATCAAAAACTTCATCATGGATGGTCGGGTGGTGGTCGGGGTCGGCAATATCTATGCGAATGAGGCGCTTTTTCTGGCCGGAATTCGACCCACCGTGGCCGCGAGCCGTGTCACGCTGGCGGGGTACAGGGAACTGGCCGGACGAATCCGTCATGTACTGGCGGCCGCCATACAGATGGGAGGCACCACTCTGCGGGATTTTGTCAATCAAGATGGCAATCCCGGTTACTTCAAGCAGTCACTGAACGTCTACGGTCGGGCAGGGTTGCCATGTGTTGCCTGCGGGACGGCTCTGACGAGCATTCGCCAGGGCCAGCGGACGACGGTTTTCTGTAAAAAATGCCAAGGGGCTCAGAGTTTTAGACCGCCACGGTGCTAGAGTGAGTCGAGAATCCGGCTCGTCAGAGCCGTCAATCGGCATTTGAGAAAAGGAACTCATGGAAATGAATTGCATGAATCGATTAGCCGGCACTGCCGTCATTGCAATGGCTGCCGTTCTGGCAAGCGCGCCGGCGTCGGCTGCCCGCAACGAGTACGGAACTACGCACGGCCCGCGTTGGGAAGATCAAGTATTGGACGCGGTGATCGCTCGACCCTTTGGCATCGTTGCTACCGGAGCAGGCGCGGTCGTCTGGGGCGTCAGCCTGCCGTTTTCTCTGCTCGGCGGCAATGCGGGAGAGGCTGCCGACGCACTCGTTGGCGGTCCAGGCCGTGAAACGTTCGTCCGCTGCCTGGGTTGTCGGTCTGAGGGCCGCCGTCAGCACGCCGCGGATTCTCAGTAAAACTCAGTTCCGGAAGGCGGTGACTACCGCCGGATGCACAAATTGAGATATGTCGCCGCCGAGCTCGGCGATCTCCCGTACCAGCGTTGAAGAAATGAAGGAGCATTCCTTCGATGTCGGCAGGAACACATACTCTATCTCCGGGTCCAGCGACTGATTCATCTCAGCCATCTGAAATTCGTAGTCAAAGTCGGTGACTGTCCTCAGACCGCGCAGAATGAACTTGGTGTTTCTGCTTCGCGCGTAGTCCACCAGCAGCGTATTGAATCCCTCCACCAGAACACGATCGCCGTACTCTGCCAGTACCTCGTTGCAAAGATCGATGCGGTCCTTGAGATACACGTCGGGATTTTTCTGGGCAGAAGTCCCAATCGCTAGAATGACCTTGTCGAACAGGCTCAGCGCTCTACGGATCAGGTCGGTGTGACCGTTGGTGATCGGGTTGAATGATCCCGGATAGACGACGTTCATGGATTATTGATCCCCCTAGGCGCGGGGATGGTAGCGGGCCGTTCTCCTCTATTCAAGAAGGAGCAGGTGGCGGCCGTGACGTCGGGCGATGATCGGCCGTGTTGAACTCACGGGTTCGCCTGGCTCGATGTGATGATCGACCGTAACAATCCAAAATGGCAGTCGCCGGCTTTGCTTTGCTTGATCAACAGATCACCGAAGGGCAAGTCCTGACGCCTCGAGCATTCCAGGTAGATCATACCCCCCGCCACCAGATGATGGCTCAAGAGCGTTTCCAGCAGTGGGCTGGCCTGCTCAGTCGAAAAGGGAGGGTCAAAAAAAATGAGATCGTAAGGTGCTCGCGAGCGTTGCAGGAACTTCTCAGCAGAGCCGCGATGAACGGTGCCGGTAGCGCCGATGGAGTCGAAATTCTGAACGAGCGCGGCGTGGGCCTTGCGATCCCGCTCGACGAAGGTAACCTCACTCGCTCCTCGAGACAGGGCCTCGAAACCCAGCGCGCCACTACCGGCAAATAGATCCAGACAGCGAGCACCGGCGATATCCATGGCCAGCCAGTTGAACAGGGTTTCTCGAACCCGGCCGAGTGTTGGTCGCAGATCGGGGACGGCTGGAAACTTCAGCTTCTTACCCTTCCATTGACCCCCGATAATGCGCACTTCATTGTTGGCCATGAAAACCAGAGTACACGAGCACCGAGCGAGAAGAACGATCAAGTGAGCAAAGCAGACGATGAAGAAAACGAGGGGCTCTGGCGACGCCTGAGGTCCGGTCTGGGCAAAACTCGCACCCAACTCGCGGCAGGGGTGGGAAATCTCCTGCTTGGCGAAAAAGAAATCGACGAGTCGGTGCTCGAAGAACTGGAAACCGCTTTGCTGTTGACCGACGTCGGCGTCGATACCACGCGGGAAATCATGCAGAAACTGACCGTTCGCGTGCGTCGCAAGGAATTGAACAACGCGCTTGCGCTGCATCAAGCGTTGGCCGACCTGTTGAAAGACGTGCTTGCGCCACTGGCGAAGCCATTTGAGGTTCCAGATGATAAGAAGCCGTTTGTCATTTTCTTTGTCGGGGTCAATGGTGTTGGCAAGACGACGACCATCGGCAAGCTTGCCAAGCAGTTCAAAACCGGAGGTTTGAAGGTGTTGCTTGCTGCGGGGGATACATTTCGAGCCGCAGCGGTGGAACAATTACAAAGCTGGGGAGCGCGCGAGGAGATCGCGGTGGTCGCCCAGAGCCAGGGGTCGGATAGCGCATCTGTGGTCTATGACGCTGTAAAATCGGCGAAAGCCCGGGGCTTTGACGTGGTATTGGTGGATACTGCGGGGCGGTTGCAGGCGAAAACCAACCTGATGGAAGAGCTCGAGAAAATCAAGCGGGTGGTGGGGCGGCTGGAGGAGGGCGCGCCACACCAGATACTGCTGGTTCTGGACGCGGGGGTCGGCCAGAACGCATTGAGTCAGGTAAGAGAATTCGATGCGGCGGTAGGGGTGACCGGCTTGATCCTCACGAAGCTGGATGGTACCGCTAGAGCGGGCGTCATCTTTGCCATCGCAGACAAACTGAAAAGTCGCGAAGGCGGCGCCATCCCCGTGTTCTACATCGGTATTGGCGAAGGAGTGGACGATCTGAAGCCTTTTGAAGCGGGTCCCTTTGTCGATGCGCTGCTGCCCGATGGTGCCGAGTCGTCGTAATGCCGCAAATCGAATTCCACGGAGTGACCAAGCGTTTCGATAATGGCCAGGAGGCGCTGGCCGAAGTGAATGCCGAGTTCGCCGAAGGCTCCATGGCTTTTCTTACCGGACACTCCGGTGCCGGCAAGAGCACCTTTCTGAAATTGCTGCTCTGTCTCGATCAACCGTCAAGAGGTCAGATTCTGGTAAACGGAGTGAACGTCACCCGGATGACGGGTGGCCGGCTCGCACACTATCGCCAGCATCTCGGTGCCGTCTTTCAGGACCACCATCTGCTGAGTCACCGGAGCGTGTACGAAAATGTGTCTCTGCCTCTCCGCATCAGCGGCATGCGGGAAAAGGATGTTGGCAGGCGGGTTCGGGCGGCCCTGTCACGGGTGGGCTTGCTGGAAAAGGAGCGGCTGTTTCCCCGCTATCTGTCTACCGGCGAGCAGCAGCGGGTGGGCATTGCGCGGGCGGTGGTGACCCGTCCCAAGATCCTGCTGGCCGATGAGCCCACCGGCAACCTGGACCCCGAGCTTTCCCGTGACATCATGAAACTGTTCGAGCAATTCAACCAGGTTGGTACCACGGTGATCGTCGCCTCTCACGATCGGGATCTGATCGAATCCATGGGTGTTCGCATCATCGAGCTCGATCAGGGGGCCATTGTTCGTGATGGTGTCGACGCCCGGGTTGATCCGCGGTCTCACGAGAGCGCTGAACGGCATCAGACAGGGTTGCCCGATGGCTGAGGGGGCAACCGGAAAACGGCGTTCGAAGGATCCCTGGCCGCCGGTACGTCCGGGGCTGGGAGCCTGGTGGCGCGATCACCTGCGTATTGCCAGGGAGACGGTGCACTTCGTCAGCGCCCGGCTCGGGACCAGCCTCCTGGTCTGGCTGTTGGTGGGCATCGCGCTGGCCTTACCCGCAGGATTATTCCTGCTGCAGCAGAATCTGGCCGAAATGACAGAAGCCTGGGATGGGCGCCCTGGGCTCACCGCCTACTTCGATCTTGATGTGGATCCCGAAGAAATCGACGCGGCGGTGGCGTCGCTGGCGGCGAAATCCCAGGTTGAGGCGGTTCGGGTCACCGATCGGGAGGCGGCATTGGCGGAATTTCGCGCCTTCACCGATCTCGCCAACGCGCTGGATCTGCTCGACAGCAATCCCTTGCCGGCGTCGCTGAAAGCGACGCTGATCAGCGACGTCAGTCTCGAAGATCTCGAGGCGCTCCGGGAACTGGCGGACGGCCTCGCGGGCGTCGCCGAAGTCGTGGTGGAAAAGACCTGGCTCGAACGGATCTCCGATATCTCCACGGTGGTCAGCCGACTGGGCGTAATTTTGGGGCTTCTGTTCGGGGTGGGTGCCATTCTGGTGACGGCCACCTCTGTGCGCCTCGCCATTGAGGCGCGGCTCGAGGAGCTCAGAGTTCTGAGATTGATCGGTGCCACCGAGCGGCAGATGCGCCGTCCGTTCCTCTATTTCGGGGCCTTTTACGGGCTCGGTGGCGGCCTGGTGGCAGCCATGCTGATCAGTCTGTGCCTGGTGGTGGTGGAAGCGCCACTAAGCAATTTACTTGGCAGCTACGCCCAGGAGTTGGATCTTGTGGGATTCGACCCCATATTTCTGGGAAGCCTGTTGCTTCTGGGCGGAGCGCTTGGGGTGGTGGGTGCACAGGTCGCGGCGTCACAGCGCCTCAAGGATCTGGAAATTCTTTGAATACAACTTACTTTTCAGACAGTTAGCCCACACAAGGAACTCGCTCCACGATTAGCAGTCACACTGAGGGAGTGCTAAACTAGCGGTATTGAGTGTTACCGGAGGTATCACATGACAACGGATGTGCTTGCGCTGAATGCCCTCGCACCAGGAAAAGATCTGAATGCGTATGTGCAGACCATCAGTGCTTTTCCCGTGCTCACACCGGAGCAGGAAAAGGCTCTGGCGGAGCGGTTCTACTACGAGAACGACCTGGAGGCAGCGCGGGAGCTTGTGCTATGCCACCTCCGATTCGTGGTGCACCTCGCTCGCAGTTATCGCGGCTATGGGCTGGCAGAAGCCGACCTGATTCAGGAGGGCAACGTCGGACTGATGAAGGCGGTGAAGCGATTCAACCCGGAAGTTGGTGTGCGGCTGGTATCTTTCGCCGTCCACTGGATCAAGGCGGAGATGCACGAGTTCATTCTTCGCAACTGGCGGATCGTCAAGATCGCCACGACCAAGGCTCAGCGAAAACTCTTCTTCAATCTGCGCAGTTCAAAAAAGCGCCTGGCCTGGCTCACTCAGGAAGAAACCCGGGCGGTGGCGCAGGAGCTTGGCGTTTCGGAGCAGGAGGTCACTCGAATGGAGGGCCGGTTGGCTGCCAGTGACGTCACGTTCGAGATACCGAATGATGCCGATGATGAGGATGGCGCCGGTGCGCCGGTACTGTTTCTGGCGTCAAGCGACGCGGACCCTGCAGATCTGGTTGCCGAAGCAGACTGGCAGTCGGGCAACAGCGCCAGGCTTGCCACCGCGTTGGCCGAACTCGACGAACGCAGTCGCGACGTGATCATGCTCCGTTGGCTGGCGGACGAAAAGACGACGCTGGCCGAACTTGCCGAAACCTACGAAGTCTCCGCCGAGCGCATACGTCAGATCGAGAAAAACGCCATGAAGAAGCTGAGGCTGGCCCTGGCCGCATAAAGAGCCGCATAGAGAGCTGCATAAGGAAGTCCTCGAGGGGTTGACCAAAGCTGGAGCGAACGCGTACTGAACACGCGAAATCAACTGTTCATCACCGCCGGCGCGGTATTTGGAGCAAGCGGTGTGTTGATCGGTGCCTCCGGCGCCCATGGCCTGGCTGCTGAGCTGAGTCCCAGCGCCCTGTCTACCTGGGATACCGCGGTGTTCTACCAACTGGTTCACGCGCTTGCCCTGCTCCTGGTCGGCGTACTGGTCGATGGCGATCTTCGTTCCCGAGCCTCAACTCGTTCTCGAGCCTCAGCTCGTTCCCGAGCCCTACGTCTGGCGGGTTTCTCCTTTGTCACTGGAATCCTGCTTTTTTCCGGCAGCCTGTATGTCCTGGCTCTGAGTGGACCGACGGTGCTGGGCCCGGTGACTCCGCTTGGCGGTATGGCTTTTATCGTCGGCTGGTCGGCGCTGGCGGCGAGTACTTTTTTCTCCCAGCCCGCGTCTGAACCTCCTGGCGAGAAATGAAGATCTACCTTCGCCGCCGCGGCCGGCTGACTCGCGGCCAGCAGCGTGCCTTGACCGAACACGCCGAGAAATCCGTGATCACTGCCACGTCGGAAGGTCCCATCGATTGGACTGCACGTTTTTCGAGAACCGCCCCTTTAGGGGTGGAAATCGGGTTCGGCATGGGG
>QIDL01000050.1 GCA_003228415.1 Gammaproteobacteria bacterium
TGAACGACCTGGAGCGTAACGAAGATGCAGACGCTCGCTGGCGTCGATTTGTCAACGAACAGCTCGAGGTCCACTATCCGCCGTTGTGGGAATTGATCGACGAGTTGCTGTTCCTGGACGTACCCAGTATTAGTGCGGTTGTCCGTTGGCGGGGTGAGCAGGAAAGTCACTACTCACCAGCGGCGCGGATGAATTCTGAAGAGCTGGCCCGCTTCGTTGCCCACTACGAACGAATTACGCTTGCCATGAAGGCGACCATGAGCGAAGTGGCAGATATGATCGGGTTTCTTGACGAAAGCCACAATCTGAGCGACCTGGTCTGTCGAAACCCGCGCCGATAGCGGCTCCTGGCATTCATGAACCGTTCAGCGATTGCCGGTTAATCTGCGCATCAAGATGAGTAGTAAAGCGGAGTCTTCCGATGTCTGTATTACGATACATAGCTCCCATTCTGCTGGTTCCGTCGCTTGCCGTCGCCGGGACCAGCGTTGATCGGGCCAGGGTTGTCGGCGTGGAGCCGGTTTATCGAACTTTCGAGTACTCGGTGCCAGTACAGGAGTGTCGATTGGTTGAGATGCCGGTACGTTTTGAGACTGGTGAATCACATGGCCGATCCTTCACCGGCCCCATCGTCGGCGCTATCATCGGTGGTGCGATTGGCAACGCTGTGGGGCACAACAAGACCAACAAGAAGGTGGGCACCGTTGTGGGTGCCGTTTTGGGTGGCAGCATAGGCCGCGACATCTCTCGATCTCGCGACCGCGGTTACCACGAGCGTCGTGCGGTATCCTACGAAACCGAAGAAGTCTGTGAAACCGTCTATGAGATAGAGCAGCGTCGCGAACTCGATGGCTACGACGTCACCTACCGTTATGCGGGTCAGACTCACACCACGCGCATGGAACATGACCCTGGTAAATACGTCAGAGTCCGGGTAAACGTCACACCCGTATAGATTTTTGAGAGTACAATGCACGCTGTTGATCAAAAGGTATGTTGGCATGACGTCTTTGGCTGGTCAGCCTGAGAATTCATCTGAGAGCTCGTTGAAGTCCTCGTCTGCCTGCTCATATTCCTGCTTCCATAGAAGGAGCAGTCGCAGGCTGTGGCTATTTTGGTTAGCGCTCCTGCTCCCACTCTCTTTGCCTGTGGATCTGTATGCCGGGCAGCAGGGTCACCCGAGCAACTTTGCCAGGCCCGCCGGTGGGATCTCTCTGGAGCAGGCAGCGGACACCGTGCGTCGTCGAACGGGTGGCAGAGTGCTCTCGGCCACACCGGTAAGAAAAGGTGGTGAGCGGGGCTACAACATCCGGGTGCTGGTGGATGGTAAACGTGTCAGACAATACTACGTGGATTCCGAAGGGCGGATGTCGTCGCGTTAGCGGGAAATTAGTTTTTAGGATCAGCCGATGCGCATACTGGTAGTCGAAGACGAGCCCCATCTGTCAAATCAACTCAAGGTTCGCCTCTCCGAGGAGGGGTTCATCGTCGATGTTGCCGGAGATGGCGAAGAAGGGCTCTACTACGGTAGAGAGTATGAGTACGACGCCGCGGTGGTGGATCTCGGGTTGCCAAAGCTTGATGGCATCGATCTGATCGGTGAGCTCAGACGCCAGAATCGCAACTTCCCGGTTCTGGTTCTTACCGCTCGAGGTAACTGGCAGGACAAGGTAGAAGGCCTGGAAGCGGGTGCCGACGACTATCTCACAAAACCGTTTCAGATCGAGGAGTTGCTCGCCCGATTGAATGCTCTGATCCGCAGGGCGGCCGGCTATGCTTCGCCGGTGCTCGAACAAGGCGCTTTGACGCTCGATACCGCGAAAAAAGAAGTTCGGGTTGAAGATGTGCCGGTAGAGCTGACGGCGTACGAGTACAAGGTGCTCGAATACCTGATGCTCAATCCCAGCCGGGTGGTATCCAAAACCGAGCTGACCGATCATCTCTACGAGCAGGATTTTGATCGGGACAGCAACGTGATCGAAGTCTTCGTCGGCAGGTTGCGTAAGAAGCTCACTCCCATCAATCCGATCCGGACGGTGCGTGGCCAGGGGTATCGGTTTTCGCTGGAAACGACTGCTTGAAGGCAGGCATCCAGACTCGGCTGCTGATCATCACCACCGTAGTACTCGGCGCTTTTCTATCGCTCGCCGGGGTAGTACTCGATCGTTCTTTTCGGGCCAGTGTCCTGGATGGTGCGGAGGAGCAACTGCGGTTGGTCATCTACTCTTTGATGGGCGCGATCGAAAAAGATGCGGTCGGTCTGAGATTACACGACGAGTTACCGGAGCCCAGGCTGCAGCAACCGGAGAGTGGACTGTACGCCGCCGTTAGAGGACGGGAAGGGCGACCTAGCTGGGAGTCTCCGTCGGCGGTCACCACCGCGGTGCGTTTCCCACCGGTAGGGTTGCTTGCCCCGGGCGAGTTCCATTTCGAGGAGTTCAACGGTGACTCGGACCCGAAACGGTTTCTACTGCACTACGCGGTTATCTGGGAAGACGAGGCCGTGCTGACCTTCTCGGTAGCCACGGATCAGGCGCCCTTTCGATCGACCATCGACGGCTTCCGCCGCAATCTCTATATCGGTCTTGGGGCGGTGACGCTGTTTTTTGTTCTGGCGCAGGCTCTGGCGATTCGTTGGGGGCTCAGGCCGCTGCGAACCATGACAGAAGAAGTACGCGAGTTGGAGGAAGGGCGTCGCGAGAGGCTCTCATCGGCCTACCCGATCGAACTCGAAGGTCTCGCCGAAAACCTGGATCGATTCATCGCACACGAGGAGCGCAGCAGATCACGCTACAGGAAAGCCATGGAGGATCTGGCCCACAGTCTCAAAACGCCGCTGGCCGTGCTGCGCAATGAAATCGATGGGCGGGATCAGGTCGGTAGCGAACTCATGCGCGAACAGCTCGATCGGATGCAAACCACTGTCACCCATCAATTGAATCGGGCGTCGGTTGCCGGCCCGGTCATTGTCGGCCGAGCGGTTGCTGTGAGTAGCCTGGTGGATCGCCTGTTGCGGGCCTTGAATACCGCCTATGCCGACCGCGACATTGAGGTACAACAATCTGTACCTGAGACATTGAAGGTCAGAGGCGATGAACGTGACCTTCTGGAAATGCTCGGCAATCTTCTCGAGAACGCTTTCAAGTATACCCATCGGCGAATCGCCATCTCCGGTACCGGCGGTACTGAGATCACAATCCTGGTGGAGGACGATGGCCCGGGAATCCAAGGTCCCTTGCGCGAGCAGGTACTCAATCGGGGTACCCGAGCCGATGAGATCCAGCCTGGTCAGGGCATCGGTCTCGCCATGGTTCACGAGTTGGTAGGGGCCTACGAAGGAAATCTTGCCATCGGAGAGAGTCGCTGGGGGGGAGCGGCGATCGCACTCACACTGCCAGCTTAGCGGCTTGTCAATGTCGCAATGGCACTGAAAAATCGCTCTCTGAGTTCGCTGACACCGTCGTCTTTTGGCCCCTGCTCGCACCATTGATTGACGAGTGCGCCTGGATCCACATCGAAGACCTGTCTGGCCCGACCGGCATTCATGAGTTCTACCTGAATGGATAATCGTGCCGAGCGGTCTGCTTCGGGAGATTCGATCCGTGCCGCTATTTCGGTGTTAATAACAAGATTTCGCAAACTTTCCAGCGGTACGTCGTTGTCCACGTTAGTCCAGCGTTCGGAGAAGACGGGATCAGGAGGTTCGAAATGGACGTTCTGCCCGTTGTGGTGGCGCATTTCCTGAACCGAGACGTCAATATCCAGCGCTTTGAGATCGATGAGGTGTTGTTGTCTGGCGGAGCTTTCGGCGTCCTTGAGAGCCAGTCGATAGGATTTGACGAGTTCAGACCATTGTCTGTCCAGAGTGCGCTGCAGGCGCTCCGGCAATGCTGGTAGTTCGTTGAAGCGGTTTTGCAGATCGCTCAGCGTCGAGTTGTGTGGTTCGATCGCGGTATCCAAGGCATCGACGAGGCTGCGGAGTTCGTCGATCAACTGCATTGCGGTCTGTCTGTTGCTGCTGATCGTTTCCTCTGCACTGCGCCTGGCGTCCTCCCTGCCTTTGAAAATATCGTCGCATGCCTGACGGAATTCCCGCCACAGAGCTTGATCGGGTCTGCGCGGGGTAACGCCCACAGACTTCCAGCGGATTTGCAGAGTCTTTGCTGCTTCAATTTTCTCGTGAATGCCGAGATCCTGTTCGAGCAGACTCCGGGCCTCGCTGGTGATGGTTCGCTTTAACTCGAGATTTCGATCCCACTCTCCTTTGATTTGCTCATGCAGGCGTGACTGCAACTTTTCAAATCGTGCCTCGAGAGGTTTACCAGGCGTACGGTCAACGGGGTGAAAATTTCGCCACTCCTGGCGGGCGGTTCTCAAAATCCGCTCGGCGGCCCTGTAGTCCATATGCTGCCAGTCGGCATTGTCGAGATAATTCTGAAGTTGGTCACAGATATTCTCACGAGCTCGAAGGTTGTCCGCCCGGATGTCCGCCTGTTCCGAAAAATACGAGCGACAGGGTTTGAAAGCCTGTTCGGCGAGATCGTTGAATTTTTCGAGGAGTCGGTGGTCTGATGCCCGGCTGACAGGCCCGAGTTCGTTCCACTGGCCTCTCAACACCTTTATCCGGTGTGCCTGATCGACCGGCGCCAGAGGATGCGCCACGAGCTTCTCCATGATGTCGCAAAGCGACTCCCGCTTGGGCGTGGTGGCGAAAGTCTGCCAGTCACTGAGCTCCGACAGGCGTGCAGACTCCTGTGACAGGGTACGGTTGAGAGATTGAGCACTGTGATTCGGGAGATTGCTCAGGAGCTGCCGAAGCAGACTGGCGGTGGACCGTGCGGCTCGTAATTCGCCATCATCGATCTGTCGAGACAATTCATCGAGCTTGTCGGCTGCATCTGCTTCAGCCGATTGAAGTGCTTGCTGCGAGGCTTCGAGGTAGGCGGTGGCCTTGTCGATATTGCTGAGCAGCCGTTCCAATGGTTCGGGAGCTGGCGCCCATTCCGGCCAGGCGATCGCCGCCAGGCCCTGCTTCGCATTCTTCAACTCGCCGCGAAAGCGTGCCACATGCCGCCAGAAATCGGCGGGTACGTGTTGGTCGGACTCGAGGATCATGGCAGAAGGTGGCGGCTCGAGTGCAGGCAGGGATTGCCGCTGGAGCCGGTGGTGGGCATCGCTCAGTTCCTGGAAGTTGTGTGAAACGCGCTCGAATACGGCGTGTTGCGCTTCTGTTGGTGGCACATGATCTGCGGCCGCGAGCCACTGATCGGTCAGGACCTGGCGGCGTTGGAGATGTGCCTCGAAATCAGGGTTGTGCTGCAGTTCCTGTTCCAGCGCTTCGAAAGTCTTCTTGAGGATCTCGAACCGTTCGCCTGCGTCGACCGTGTGTGCTGCACCCTCGGCTCGAGGTGCTTTAACAGCGTCTGCCTGCTGCTTCCGTTCCGATTGCGCCAGAGCAGCGAAATCCCTGCCGAGGCTGTCGAGGCTGGCCACCTGCTCGCCAAATTGTGCGAGCGTGAGAGCGGTCTGCTTGAGCTCGGTCAGCTCCGAGTCGAGACTCCCGAATAGCGCCCGCCATTTTCGAAGTTCGGTGTCGTTGTTCGCCGGTTTATCCAGGCTCTCGAGCAGTTCCCGGGCTCGCTGAGTGAGCCGTTGGCTGTGGCTCCGCAACCGCCGAATCTCTTCCAATTTGCTGCGGGCGAACCGGTTCAGGGTCTTGTTTTTGTCACGGGAGCGCCGTTCCAGTTCCTGCAGCACGGCAGCGTTGCCGAATGATTGATTCGATAGCAGCGTTTCCCGCAGGTCTCTTGGGCAACTGAGGGCACAGTCAATCAGCAGATCGAGATCTCCGAGACTCGCGATGTCCTCGATCAGCTCGAGATCAAATCCTGCCGCCATGCGAGCCTTGAGTACTCGTGGATCAGAGCCGTGTTGAGTGGGTTGCCCCTCAGACAGGAGTGCAGCCAGGCGTTCGGCAGCGGGTTGCCCGAACAGTTCATCGTGCAGCAGCGCTCCCAGCACCTCATCGTCGGTGAGCAGTTTCAGTGCAGCAAGTCGCACTCCTGGATCGGTGTCGTTTTGTGTCAGCAGGCTGAGTTCTGCCTGGGACGTCTCTGTCCCGGCTTCGGATATTGACGCCAGCGCCGCGAGCCGATCTGCAGGGTCGGTACTATCGAGCCGACGCTTCTTGCTTTTGAACAGGCGCGTGATCATGACTGTAGGGTATCAAAGGCGCTACAGGTCTTTATGGGTGCCGTCGCATAGCGGCACGTCCCCAGTGTGTTTGCAGCCGCAGAAGTACAGCGTACGATCTTCTTCGGCGGTATAGGCATAAGGCGTGAATTCCGTATCCTGGTGTGAGCCGTCGCAGAAAGGCTGCTTGTTGCTCTTGCCACAAGCACACCAGAAGTACTTCTGACCAGTCGTTACTGCCACCGGATAGGGTGCTTTCTGGGCGATTTCTGCGTTGCTCATAATGACTCCCGAAGTCCTGACCCTGAAAAGGGTCATGAAAACTGGCGGGGCTCCCACCAGGGATAGAAGTCAGGCAGATCTCTGGAAACTTTCCCAGGGAACCTGGCTTCACGCTTTTCCAGGAAAGCGCTGACGCCCTCGGCTGCATCGGCAGATCGACCGGTATAGTAGACTCCGCGCGAATCGATCTTGTGCGCTTCGATGGGATGATCCGCTCCGAGCATGCGCCACATCATCTGGCGAATCAGAGTTACCGAAACGGCTGAGGTATCGCAGGCAACACTTCTGGCGATTGCTCTGGCGGTAGTGAGCAGATCTTCCCTGGCGTGAACGCTGCGCAGGAGCCCACCGTGCAGTGCTTCTTCTGCGGGGAAGACCCGACCGCTGTAGCACCACTCGAGTGCCTGGCTGATGCCGACGACTCGCGGCAGGAAATAGCTGGAACAAGCTTCCGGGACGATGCCGCGACGGGAAAAAACAAAACCGAATTTAGCGGTATCGGCAGCAATCCTTACGTCCATCGGCAGAGTCATGGTGATGCCCACCCCGACGGCGGCACCGTTGATTGCAGCGATGATGGGTTTTTTGAGCTCGTAAATTCTCAAAGTCAGTCGACCGCCTCCGTCAGGCTGCAATCCGGAGGCTTGAGCATCCCGAGTATCTGCATTCCGAGTATCTGCATTGAACGAATCAGCACCAGCGGAGAGGTCAGCCCCGGCACAGAAACCCCGACCGGCGCCGGTCACGATGATGGCGCGGATGTCATCGTCTGCGTCTGCGTGGTCGAACGCGTCTATCATCTCAGCGAGCATTTCCTGGTTGAAAGCGTTGAGAATTTCAGGCCGGTTCAGCGTCAGGGTGAGAACGCCCTCCTCGACTTCGTATTTGATGGTCTCGTAGCTCATATGGGTCCCTCTTGAGACCGGCTATGTTGCCTCGATTGCCGATCCAATGCTATCCAGACTGCTAACATGTCGATCTCAACCAGGAACACTCATGCGAGGGGATTCGAACCCGGAAGCTGCGGCGTTCGCTGATGAAGTCCGTACGTTCATCCAGCGTCATTGGCGGAATCAAGGCCTGGCTCCGCAACGTCGAGCGTCCGCCGAATTTATGTCCGCGCTGGTCAAACAGGGTTGGTCCGTTCCAGATTGGCCTGTCGCCGAAGGCGGCACCGGCTGGACTCATGGGCAACGTTATCTGTTTGAGCGCGAACTGGCGCTGGCCGATGCGCCTGCATTGGATTTTTTCGCGGCAAACGTGCTGGGGACCATCCTGCTCGATGCAGGCACCAGCGCCCAGCGTGACCTGCACCTGCCGCTCATCCGAGAGAATCGAGCGCGATGGTGTGTGCATCCTTCCATCTGGGGTGCAGCGCCTCTGATTGCCTGTGACCCGACGGGGAACCCTTCAGAAATTCGATTCGAAAATTGTGCGATCGGCTGCGACGGGGCAGCCGAGGCTCACTGGCTCGCGGCGCTGGTTGCCATCGAGCCGGATCAATCCAGTCTGGTACTCATACCACTGGATCGTATCGAGGTGCAGGCTGGTCTTCCGCCAGACCGTGATCAGATTATTTTCGATGACCTGGTGTTGACCGCCGCCAGCATCCTGGGCCGGGAGGGTGCGGGGCAGATGCTGGTTGAGGCCGCGCTGGCTCGAGCCCGGAGCCTGCCGTGGGCGAGGATTCCCAGGTGTCGGAGCGCGTTGCAGAGGGTGATGGTACTGGTGGCGGACCATCCAGACCTGGACCAGGCGTCTCGAGGCTCCTTCAAAACCCGACTGACTGCTCTTGAGATAGAGCTGCTGGGGTTGGATATCCTGGAGCAACGAATCGCGGTTGCAGGTGGAGAGCTGAGCGCCGAGGCAATCATGGTAAGGATCAAGTCCCGGGAACTATCAACAGAGATTTTCACATTGATGATTGATGTTCTCGGCTACTATGCGCTGCCGGATCCGGATCCGCTCAACCTCGACAACGAAGGTCCCATCGGCGGGCGATACAGTCAGGGTGCGATCGAGGAATTGTTCCGGTATGTTGGCGGGTTGGAAACAATGACCGAGAGAGATCAAATCGCGGCGTTGAAGTTTTAGTCGCCAGCCATTTTTGACGCTACTCGGAGGGAGGCCTATGGATTTTTCTTTATCTGAAGAGCAGACACTGCTCGCCGACAGCATCGAGAAATTTGTCCAGAACGACTATCCGTTCGATGCACGGCAGAAGCTCGTGAAATCCGATCAGGGCTTCAGCTCCGAAAACTGGGCCACCTTCGCCGAGCTTGGCTGGCTGGGTATGCCCTTTCCGGAGGCTGACGGTGGCTTCGATGGCGGTGCGGTCGATTCCATGATCATGATGGAACAGTTTGGCAAGGGGCTCATCGTCGAACCGTTTCTCGCCAATGTGGTGCTCGCTGGTGGGGCACTCAAGATTGCGGGTTCCAAAG
>QIDL01000483.1 GCA_003228415.1 Gammaproteobacteria bacterium
GGTGACATACTGTCTGCCGAAACCAAGCCGTGCAAGACCTGGGAGAAGGTCAGCAAACGCGCAGGCAAGCTCATGTTTTCCGAGTCGGTTACCGAGTACCGGGATCAGAACGGCGAACTGGTGATCACCGCCACCGGCGTCGGTGTTCGCACCGAACGTCCCGTGGACAGTTAAGGAGGGCATGACATGGCATTACAAGCAAGCGATCTGAACGTGGGTGATACCTACAGCGAGTGTCTGGTGGAGGATCTGAAGCGTACTCAGATCGTGCAGTATGCGGGTGCTTCCGGTGACTACAATCCGCTCCATACCGATGAGATATTTACCACCAAAGTGGCGGGTTATCCCTCGGTATTTGCCCATGGCATGCTGACCATGGGCATGACGGGCCGTATGTTGACCAACTATGTGGGTGACGGTCGGCTGACCAAGTATGGGGTGCGTTTTACCAATCAGGTCTGGCCGGGCGATACCTTGACCGGTACCGCTACGGTGGAATCCCTTGAAAACGACAATCTGCGTCTGGCGGTGGAGACCAAGAACCAGGATGGCACCACGGTTCTTTCGGGTTATGCGGAGGCCCGCGTCAACACTTAGTGTCCGTGTATGAGGTACCCTAGAGCCGGTAACGCTCCCGCATCCGCGAGCCCAGACGGCTCGCGGGTTTCATCACCAGTCGCTCGTTCAGGTAGTGGCTGGCGAGTGACGGCTGGCCGCTTATAACCGCCGCATCCACCAGGGTCAGAGTGATCAGATCCCGTTGGGCATGACTGCCGCCGAATTGCGCGACACCGGCCTGCCAGCGCTCGCGGTCATGGAGCCGGCACCACCTGGCGAAACAGGCGGATGGTCACGTTGGCAAAGAGTCCGGCCAGGGTGTACGGGTCATTGGCATTCATGTCTCTGACATCTTCGATCGAATTCGCTTCGATGATGAACAGCGATCCAACCATCCCTTCTCCATCATCGCTCAGCATGGGACCAGCCAGACGAATACCATCGCTCCGGGTACCGATGTAGGCCAGATGGTTTTCCCGATTGGCCAGGCGTAACTCCAGACTGTCGGGCTTGTCTTCACATATCATTACGAACTGCATGGTCTACTCCGTGAGTACTAAGAGGGTCCCTGGGATCAACAAAGGGCGCTTTTGAGCGTCGCAGCCGCCCGGTCGAATGCTGCACGGCTGCATTCAAAGAGCTCGGCAGTCGCCAGAAAATCATGAATCAGCCCGTCGAAGCAGACGGCCTGTGCTGCTACCCCCGACCTGGCAAGGCGATCGGCATAGGCATGACCTTCATCTCTGAGCGGGTCGAATTCGGCGGTCAGGATCAGCGCTGGCGGCAGATCGGCGAGAGATTCGGCCAGTAGCGGACTCGCGCCTGGTTCGCTGCGGCGCGAATGTTCCGGACAGTAGTGATCCCAGAACCAGACCATCAACTCGGTCTCCAACAGATACCCTTCGCGGTTGTCCGAATAAGAAGGTCGGCTCATGTCGTGGTCGACGACGGGATAGGCGAGCAACTGATAGGCAATCGAGGGGCCGTTCTCATCACGCGCCTTCAGGGTCACCGCCGCGGCGAGATTGCCACCGGCGCTCTCACCCATGACCGCAAGCTTGTCGGATCCACCGAGCTCGGCGGCGTTGTCAGCGACCCAGCAGGTCGCCGCGTAGGCGTCTTCCAGCGCTGCCGGATAGACATGTTCGGGTGCCAGACGATAGTCCACGGAGACCACGATGCAGTCGGCTGCGTTGCACATGCCACGACACACAGCGTCGGACGTATCCAGATCGCCAATGACCCAGCCGCCACCATGGAAATTGACCAGGATGCCAGGCCCTCCCTGCCCGTCCCGTCTGGAAATGGGATTGAAAATGCGGATCGGTATGTCTCCTTCCGGACCATGGATGCTGCGATTCTCGATGCTGCCGACTTCGATGGTGTTGTTCACAGGGCGCATCTCGCGGTAGATCTCCCGAGTTTCCGTGGGGCTCAGATCGGTCATTTTCGGCGCGGGTGTTTCGGCCAGCTGAGCCAGCATGGCCTGGTATTCCGGTGCGAGTGGCATTTGTCTCTCTTCTCCTGATCTCTGTGCAGGCGTTGTAGAATGTCTCTAGAGTAATCAAATCCCGGCGATGAAACGAGAACCCCGCGAGCCTGATATGGATGGGCTGGGGTTGCACCGCCGATACAAGCGGAGAAGTTATGAACAGACTGTTGGATGGGGACGAAGAGGTTGTGGACGCAGCAAAGCAGTTCCATTTTCTGGAGCAGACCTTGCTGAAAAGTCGAACGATGACGCTTTTTGGAGAGATCAACGAGGACGTTGCCCGACGTACGGCAGAAAAACTCCTGGCGCTGTCTTTCGAGTCCGATGAACCCATCACCATCTACATCGGCTCGCCCGGTGGGCATGTGGAGTCCGGCGATACGATCTACGACATGATTCAGTGCATCAAACCGGTGGTCCGCATGGTCGGTACCGGCTGGGTTGGCAGCATCGCCACACACATCTACCTCGCTCCGGAGAAGGAACATCGTTTCTGCCTGCCAAATACCCGCTTTCTCATTCACCAGCCTGCCGGTGGCTTCGGAGGTACGGCTTCCGACGTTGAGATTCACGCACGGGAGATTCTCAAGACCAGGGAGCGGATCAACGCCATCATTGCCGAGCGTACCGGTCAACCGTTGGAGCGTGTGCTGAAGGATACCGACCGCGATTACTGGATGAGCCCTGAAGAATCTGTGGAGTACGGTATCGTCGGGCGTATCCTCACTGACCTCAGCGAAATCGGCTGATTTTCCTGCCTGACTGACTGAAAGAACCGATTGGCAGGTCTGATTATCTTCTCGTTACGCTGAATGCAGACATCGGCGCTCAAGGTGGCTGGTCGACTGAGTGCGGAATTGATGCGTCCGGAAGGCGCCGAACGGATGCTGGTCCTGGCCCACGGAGCCGGTGCAGACTTTCGTCATGCGAACATGACGGGTATCGCCGAGGCGCTGGCGCGTCAGAGAGTCGCGACGCTGCGATTCAATTTTCCGTTCACGGAGCAGGGTCGTCGTCGCGTGGACGGGCAGACGGTCTCGGTGAAAACCCTGGTGGATGCGGTCACCACCGCCCGGGAAGCCGCACCGGATCTCGAACTCTTCATCGGTGGGCACAGTTACGGCGGGCGCATGGCTTCCCACGCCGTGCTGGCTCAGGAGATGCCGGTATCCGGCCTGGTGTTCTGCTCTTTCCCGCTCCACCCGCCTAAGAAACCGGGTATCGAGCGGGCCGAGCATCTCGATCGGATCCCATTGCCCATGCTGTTTTTGAGTGGCACTCGTGACGGTCTGGCGGAGCCTGACCTGCTCTCGGAGGTGGTAGAGCGCCTGGGTGCTCGCGCTACCCTGCACTGGCTCGACACAGCCGACCACAGTTACAAGGTGCTGAAGCGTAAGCGGCTCATCGAGGTGGATGTCTTTGACGAATTGGCGGGAGTTGCCGCCCGCTTCATGAATCAACTTGATGTATGAGACAGAGAATCAGTCTGTTTTGCCAAATCCGCCGAGACGTTCCGCCGTATCCGGCCCGGCACCGGGACTGGTTTCGCGCTCGAATCGAATGCCTTCGCTCAGGTGTCGATCCAGACCGCCGTTGATGAGAGTTTTGTCCATTCTGAGTGTGAACCAGGAATTCTCGAGAAATCGGCGTGCCATATCCGTTGCCGCCTGCGGGAGCGAGTCGTCGGCCACGCAGTCGTTGGCGAGCCCGATTTCAACGGCCTCCGCACCGCTGACCACTCGACCACTGAACATGAGTTCCCTGGCCTTGACGAGGCCGATGCGGCGCGGCAGCCGCTGGCTCATCCCCCAGGTCGGAGACATGCCCCATTTACCGTGAGTGTCGGCGATTCGAGCGCTGTCGGCGGTAATCATCAGGTCACAGGCCAGAGCCAGTTCCAGCGCTCCTGTATAGCAATGGCCTTGAACCGCAGCGATCACCGGCTGTGGCAGCGACTCGATCGCCTCCAGGGTCTCCGCTTGAAAGGTGGCGGATGGTGCCCGCTCCCCGGACTGAATCGCTTTGAGGTCGTTGCCGGCGGAAAAAGAGCGGCCCTTACCCTGGAGAATGACACAGCCGATCTGCTCGGTTTGCTTCGCCAGCGCATCGATGTGATTGCGTAGTTCGACGAATAGCGCAGGAGAGAGGGCATTCAGCACCTCCGGCCGATTGAGACTGAGAATACTCAACCCGTCTACATCTTCACGGGTCACCAATGGTTCGGACATCGCACGCTCCTTTTTTTGGATCATAATGCATTGGTTTAAGATGCGTACAGAATGGCAGTAACAAAACCGAAGATGGCGGTGATTGGCGGTGGGATGGCGGGTGTTTCCGTAGCTGCCAGAGCTTCGGAGCATTTTCAGGTAACGGTTCTCGAAGCCGAATCGCAGCCCGGCTATCACAGCTCCGGGCGCTCCGCGGCGGTCGCCATCGAATGCTATGAAAATGAAGTGGTCAGATCGCTGACGCTACCTGGCATTCCTTATCATCGTGCCCACGGTGCCAGGACCATCGGCTGCGTCTCCCTCGCGGATTCGGACCACCTGGACATGCTTGATCGATTCGAGGCCGAGTGGTCCCCCGTATCATCGTCGCTGGAGGAGATGCCTGTCGCCGAGATGCTCGCACGCGTGCCGATTCTCAAGTCGGAAGCGGTGGCTCGAGTGCTGATCGAGCGCGATGCACTGTCACTGGATGCCCACGCATTGCTGGAGAGCTTCCGCAAGGCGTTGATCGAAACAGGTGGTCGGATCATCGGCAATGCCCGGGTGGCTGCCATAGAACGAAGCAATGGGGCCTGGGAGCTAACCTGGGCCGATGGCTCGCTGAGCGCGGACGTCATCGTCAATGCGGCAGGGGCCTGGGGGGATGCTGTCGCGGAGCTTGCCGGGGTGCCGCCGCTGGGGCTGACACCGCTCAGGCGCTCGGCCTTGCTGGTTGATGTGGGCCACGATGTCTCGAGTTGGCCGCTGATTCATCGTATTCAAGGCGATCTCTACTTCAAACCTGAAGCCGGGCTGCTGATGGTCTCTCCGGCAGATGTGACCGCCTGCAGTCCCTGTGATGCGCAACCGGAAGAGCTGGATATTGCCATTGCGGTGGATCGATTCCAGTCCATGACCAACGTCACCGTATCGCGATTGACGCGAACCTGGGCCGGGTTGAGGACGTTTCTGGCGGACGAGATTCCGGGAGTTGGGTTCGACCCTCAGATCGACGGGTTTTTCTGGCTGGTCGGGCAGGGTGGTTTCGGTATCCAGACCGCGCCGTACCTGAGCCAGGTAGCAGCGCTGCTGCTGACCGGCGCCGATCACGAGTTGGCCGGCTCGATGAATCCGGGACGGTTCAGGCCAGGCGCTGCGGCCGACTGAAAGACGGGATCACAAGCCCAGCACCAGCTTGGCGATGATGTTCTTCTGCACTTGCTCTCGGAACGACAGATGTTCTTTGCTGAAACCGATGTTCATGACTCAAAATCCTTAACGGCCGCCTCGAGTTCGAAGACATGTGAATCTTCGGCGTCGAGCCGCCTCAGCGCGTCGGCCAACGCCAGCAGATAGTCGATGTTGCGGCCGCTGGGTCCCGCGGAGACGCGAATCTGGCGCACCATTTCCGCCAGCGGTGCGGGCCCCAGGAAGGCGTGGTTGTTTTGTGAGGCGATGTATACGAGACCCATGGTACTCGTGTCATCTTCGAGGAAATGCAGGGCCACAGAGTGACGCTCATAACCGTTTTTCTCGCGATGATCCAACTGAGAAAAGGTCGACTCGGCCACCGATTGATCGACCAGATAGGCCATTCCGTGGCAGTACTCGCCAGGATCGGGGACTAAGGTCACAACTCGACCGGGGCTGTCGGGCACGCCACGATGATCGTGGGAGCCTTGCCAGAAACGTCTGGTCCAGCCGTGAATCTTTGCTGGGCGGCGCTCGATGTAGTCTATATCCGGGCGCCAGATCAGCGAACCATAGCCGAACAGCCACAGGTTCAACGCGATGAGACCGTTATCAGGAGAGGCCTTTTGAGACATTGAAGGCTTTCTGCACTTCTTGCTGCAGCGCCCGGTCGAGGAGAAATTCTGCCGTCGTCAGCGCCAGCGCCTTGGCGCCATCGAGGGCGGCTGCGTCACCCATCTCAGAGCCGGCCCATTTGGCGAACTCGGGATTGTGAATGATCACGTTGGCCGGCGCCGAGGCGAGCATCGGATGGATGGCGGGCACCCGATAGCTGACATTGCCCATGTCGGTGCTGCCTGCGCCTCCAAGGCCTTTCAATGACATAAATTCACGACCGAGGGATTCGCCGTGGGATTGAAAACGCGCTGCAAGCGGCCAGTTGGTGTTCAGATCCAGGTAGTCGACGTTTGCCCATTTCACCTCTACCTCGGCACCGCTGCCCGTTGCTCCCGCCTCAAAACAAGCTTGCACACGAGGTTTGAGCGTGGCGAGCGCCTTCTCATTTACCGCCCTGACATAGAAGTTGCCGACGGCCCGGTCGGGCACGATGTTTGGCGCCTGGCCACCCTCTGTGATGATGCCGTGGATCCGCTCCTCATCCCTGATGTGTTGTCGCAGGTTCGAAATCGCCTGATAGGCCAGCAACAGGCCGTCGAGAGCGTTCACACCTTTGTGAGGCATGGCAGAGGCATGCGCAGAACGACCGTGATAGATCACCTCCACTTCGGCCACACAGATACAGGGCATGGTCGAAAGGTTGACCCCGGCCGGGTGGATCATCATGGCGGCGTCTACGCCGTCAAATGCCCCGGCCCTGGCCATGAGTTCCTTACCGCCGCCTTTTTCTTCTGCAGGGGTGCCGAGCAGACGCACCTGCCCGGGTAATTGGTCGGCAATTGCCTGCAGGCCCAGGGTGGCGCCGAGGGCGGCCGTTGCGATGAGATTGTGGCCGCAGGAGTGGCCGATCCCGGGCAGGGCGTCGTATTCAGCCAGTATGGCCACGGTCGGGCCGTCTCCCTGTGTAGCTAGTGTGGCTTCGAAGGCTGTTTCCAGGGTGAAGACACCGCGCGCCGGGATCAGATCCTGCGCTTCCAGCGTGTCACACAACAGAGCTGCCGCGTGGTGTTCCTGGAATGCCAGTTCCGGGTTGGCATGAATTTCATGGGATACCGATAGCAGCGTACCGCTCAAGCTATCGATCCGATCGTTGATGGCGGATGCCATGTCTCCAGTCAGGCTTGTGGTCCCCATGACGTACTCCTCCTTGTGTGTCCTCAGGTCGGATTATGCAGGAATCGGGCGCTGTTGGAGCTGTTTATGGTGCCGCGAGCCATGGCGCCTTCGTCAGGCGGTTACGTCGCAGCGGATTCGTAGGATAGTATTACCACCGTCCGGAACCAGGGGATATTCCCGACCCGATCATGATATGGATCAAGCGCACGGCCATCACCCTGATTGCCCTGTTTGGCATCGTTATCGCCAGTGCCTACCTGAAAGCTCTGCCTGGAGAGACCCTGACCCCGGCGGGTTTCAAGCGCAACAGTGCCTGGTACGTACCAGCGGAAGACGGTACCCGCATCGCCGTCGATCTCTGGCTGCCATCCGATCTGACGCCGGACGAGCAGATTCCCGCGCTGATCGAAGGCAGCCGCTACTGGCGCGATGTGGCGGTCACCACCGGTGGACGGATCCTGCATCTTTTCGGCCTTTCTGCGCCCGGGATGGAGCCTGGCGATTCCGCCCGCTTCTTCACAGCGAAAGGGTACGCGTACGTCACGGTGGAAGTACGAGGGTCCGGCGCATCCTTTGGCGTGCACGACGCCCCCTATTCCCTGCAGGAAATGGCCGACTACGGCAGCATTCTGGACTGGATCGTGGCGCAGCCCTGGTCCAACGGCCGAGTGGGATCCGTTGGGGTCTCCTACGCCGGAACCACGGCCGAACTCATGACCACCACCGGCCATCCCGCACTGAAGGCAGCGGCGCCGCTCTATGCAGACTTCGATACCCAATACCATCTGGCGACGCCCGGCGGCATTTATCAGCCCGCATTCGTCGATGCCTGGTCGGAGGTCGTGCTGGCGATGGATGGGAATGACACCTGTGCCGTGGTCCAGGCTTCATCCACCTTCGAATGTTTTCTGACCAGATTGCTGGTCGGCGGGATCAAGCCGGTAAACGGGTCCGACAACGCCGATCTCTCCCGAGCCATCTCCGAGCACGACTCCCAGGATCCCGCCATGCTGGTGAACGCTCTGCAATACCGCGACAGTACCTGGGGAGACGTCAGCTACTCCTCCCTTGAAAATCAGGCCTACGCCCGCAAATCGGAAATCGAAGCGTCCGCTGTTCCGATGTACATCGTTGCCGGCTGGTTTGATGCCGCTACAGTCGAGGGCGCGCTCGCCAGGTTCGCGAGTTTCAGTAATCCACAGACCGTCACCCTCGCTCCGTTCAGCCATGGCGGTGGCTTCGACACGGACCCTTTCAAAGCACTGGAAGCGCGGCCCGTCTGGTCCCGCAACGAACAGATCACCCGACTCGAAGAATTCTTCGCCATCCATCTCAAGGATGCGGCTGCCGCCCAACCCCGACGATTGAGTTATTACGTGATGGGCGGCGACCGCTGGCGGACGACCGACCAGTGGCCACCAGCCGGCTTCGACAGACGGGACTTCTATCTGGCAGCCAACGGTGAACTGGCCACGGCATCCCCGCGGACCGACGCGGCCACGGCATACACCGTCGATTTCGAAGC
>QIDL01000566.1 GCA_003228415.1 Gammaproteobacteria bacterium
GCCACGATGTTTCACCGACTGCTGCAGCTGCCCGAGGAGGTGCGAAACGGTTACGACCTGTCGAGCCTGGAGTTCATCGTCCACGGCGCAGCACCGTGTCCGGTGCATGTGAAACAGGCGATCATCGACTGGGTGGGACCCATCGTTTCCGAGTACTACGCCGCGACAGAAGGCGGTGGCAATTACTTCATCGATTCTGAAACCTGGTTGAAAAAGCCGGGCAGTGTTGGCAAGACACCCAATCCGGAAGGCACTCGGATCATCGACGATGACGGCAATGAAGTGGCTCAGGGGGAAACCGGCTCGATTTACTTCAAGGCGCCGGAAGTTGGCCGCTTCGAATACTTCAAATCTCCGGAGAAAACAGATGAAACGTACCGCGGAGACTGGTTCACGCTGGGTGACATGGGTTATCTGGATGAAGATGGCTTTCTGTTTTTGAATGGACGCAGCGCCGAGACCATTATCTCTGGAGGGGTGAACATCTATCCTCAGGAAGTGGATGCGGTGCTGCTGGAGCACCCCGCGGTATTTGATGTCTGTACGGTGGGCGTCCCCAGTGAGGAATGGGGCGAGGAAGTGAAGGCGGTCGTGCAGTTGGCCGATGGCTTTGAGGCATCCAGCGACATGATAGACGCCATCATTACCCATGGTAGAGAGCGGCTGGCTGGATTCAAGTGCCCACGGTCGGTGGAGTTTGCTGACGATCTGCCGAGATTGCCGAGTGGGAAAATACAACGGCGCCTTGTCAGGGCGCCGTTCTGGGCAGGGCGGGAAAAGCAGATCTAGTGTCCAATGGACCTAGCTCTGTCGATTCCGGTGCGTGGGTCGTTGCCGATCCGAGTTCCGTTTGCTCGCCGGACGTTGTGAGGATGCCACCCTCTCAATTCGCTGCTGACGACCCTTCGCGTGCTTGTTCTGATTGCGACTGCGAGCGAGCTTCTGTTCTGCGCGATTCAGTTTGCGCCGCGTCTCCTTCAGACGCGCCTCCTTCAGACGCGCCACCTTGAGACGCCGCTTGTGCTTTTTCGCACGCCTTTTGTCCGTACGATCGTCCTGAAGCATCCGCACCAGCCCCGCAGCGATGTAAGGCACGGAGTTCGATCGGCGGCGGTCGTGGCCCCTGGGTTCGTCGTAAACCGGGTCATATGATCCTGAGTGACGATCGCTCGAGTAACCGTTCGCAGAGTACCCATGACCTGAATAACGCCGGCCCTGTGGATCCAGAACCACAGTCACCGTGTTCACTTGGGCACCTGGACCGAGACGCAGCCGCCAATGATCGTCGGCACGGCCAGGTGCGGGAATCCGGACAGTTTCGCGGCCCGACAGAAAGATTCGATTCGATCTTCGGTCGCCGACTCGCAGTGACGCATAGCCGTTGGAAAAGGGTCCGTTGCGTAGAACCACAGCGCTCAGGCTGTAGTGATCCAGATCCACACGGAGATTGCGTTTGATCAGTTTCTTCAGATTGATCGACTCGGGCCCGTTTTCGTGGATTGGGATGTCGACCCTCACGGTATCGTCGCGGTAGCCCACCGCCTCTGCGCTGTGGCCTGCCGAGGCGGGCGTGTACTCCACCGGAGCAGCAGGGTAGTTGGCCGAAACGATGGTACTGCCAAATGATACAACCAGGGCAAGTACGATGGTGGTCAGGGTCAGTTTTGCTCTTTTCATGGTTTCCTCCACGACTATGAGAAAGTGCTGCCAGAGTAGAGTGCGGCCGCTGAACGGCTGGTGAACCCGGAATGAACGGTTTCTGAACGGAGCGGCGTTGTTCAGCGGGTCCTTAACTCAGCGCCTGGCTTAACGGTTCAAGCCATGAGTGAGGTGAGGTGCGGTTGATACTGAGCGCTTCACAGCCGTTGAATCGGGCGAAGCGCCTGATTGCCAGCGCCAGGGTGTTGGTGAAGGCGCCATCGATGTGGGAGGCGAGCCGCTGATCTTCGACGTGCAGGTGTTTGATCTCGAAGTGACTCTGGCGACGATGGGCCTTGCAGTCGGCGCGGCCCACCAGTTTGTCGCGATAGATCAATGGCAGGCAGAAATAGCCAAAGCGGCGATTAGATTCGCTGAGATAACACTCGATCTGAAAGTCAAAATCGAAAACGGCCTGTACCCGGTCGCGAAGTATGACCAGATTGTCGAAAGGGGAGAGAATGGCGGCGCGCTCGGTTGCCGGTGCTGCCCGCCGTTCCAGCAGTTCCGGATCTGCATAGGCGATCTCATCGGAAGGCAGTCGAATCGCAACCAGCGTGCCTGCCGAGAGTTGGGCATCCAGTATCTCTTTCAGCGCGACTCGCAGTTTTTTTCCACGGCGCAGGTGGGTCGTGGATTTCGCTGTCACAAAGCCATGACTGCGGAGCATCGTGTGTAGCAGATAGTCGGCCATCTCATGATCGCTGGGAAGTCGGAGGTCCACATCCGGTGCCAACACCCGTTCTGTCAGATCGTAGGTTTTCTGAAAGCCGTCGCGGCCCACCACCATCAGATCGCCCTGCATGAACAGTTGTTCCAGAGCCGCCTTGGCCGGTTTCCAATCCCACCAACCGCTGTTGGCCGCCTGGGGACTCTCGAAGTCGCGCGCCCTGAGCGGACCGTCCTGCACAATCCTCTTGTGTATCTCGGCCATCAGTTTGTGATCACGGCTGCGAATCCAGCGCTCCTGATGGGAAGCCATATCCCGCATGCGCGGCAAGGCGAAGCGGAAATCCCGTATCGGCAGATAGGCCGCAGCGTGATACCAGTACTCGAAGATCTTGCCTTCACGCTGGAGCTTGACCAGATGGTCTGGATGATAATTAGGTACCCGGCAGTGGAGCACGTGATCGTGTGCCCGGGCGACGACCGAAATGGTGTCGATCTGGACGTAGCCTAATTGCTCAATGGCGCGCTGAGTGGCATTTTTACCACGTCCAAAAGGTACCTGCTTGAGTAGCCCTTGTTGTTCGAGTGCAATGTGCCGCAGCTTGGCAGCGGGGACGCGCTTGGCCTGGTTGGTTGCTGGGAGTCTCGCCATTGGTAAAACAAGTATTCCAAACGCGTTGTAGACTTCGCATCATAACAGCCATCATCGAATCGGTAGTGGGAAGGGTCGACAAGGGTAGCAAGGTAGCAAGCTAGCAAAGTGAAAAGGCGGGAAGGTAAGAAGATGGAACGTGATTTCTGGCTAGAAAAGTGGGCCAACAACGAGATCGGCTTTCACCTGATGAAGAGCAATCCATTGCTGGTGAGGTACTGGTCCAAACTGGGAGTCACGCAGGGGTCCGGCGTGTTCGTGCCTCTTTGTGGTAAGAGTCTGGATATGCATTATCTGGAATCCCTCGGCCATCCTGTAGTTGGCGTCGAATTTTCCGAGACTGCGGTACTGGCCTATTTTGCAGAGGCGGGCGAATCTTTCCAGCAGACCGAAGGTTTTTATCTCTCCTGCTATAAGGGCGCACACACTACGCTCTATCGTGGCGATTTTTTCGACATGCAGGTCCCGGACATACTGGGTATCCGAGGTGTGTTCGATCGTGGCGCGCTGATCGCATTGCCACCGGCAGTACGACCCCTGTATGTCGACCATCTGTTGCGGATCATCCCCGAACACGCTCACATATTGCTGATCACGCTTGAATACGATCAGAGCAGGGTCGCCGGACCGCCGTTCTCCGTTCTGGAGTCGGAAGTCGAACTGCTGTTCAGAGATCGTGCACGCTGTAGTTGCATCGGGGGAGTAGATACCGTCGAGTTGCCGCCAAAATTCGGTGCGGCCGGTATCGAGTCTGTTCGGGAGACGGTGTATCACATCGTCAAAGAGCAATGAAGGCTCTGGATGATCGGCGAACCGGCTATGTGGACGCCAATGGCTTGCGCTTTGCCTGTCAGCGTCATCCTGAACCGGACAAAGCCGCTGAGTCTGACACCATCGTTTTGATCCGCGGTCTCGGTACTCAGATGATTGAGTGGAGCCCGGTGCTGATCGAATCGCTGACCCGCGGTGGCCTGAAGGTTGTCATTTTCGATAATCGGGATGTGGGTCTTTCCAGCAAACTGACCAGCAACTACCTGCTCGAAGACATGGCAGCAGACGTGGTTGCGATCATGGATGCACTCGAGGTCGATCGGTTTCATGTCTTTGGCATATCACTTGGTGGAATGGTGGCTCAACTCGTCGGCTACCTTCACGGTGAAAGAGTGAAGACTCTGTGTTCGGTGATGTCCACCAGCGGCGACCCGGGGCTCCCTCGAGCCTCGCAAGACCTGCTCGCCCGACTTGGTGGCGGTGCGCCGGAGAAAGAAAGAGCCGCGCCGGATAATGAAAAAGCCGTACCCGAACCAGTCGACAGGCTCGCATTGGAGATCGAGAATCGCGCGTTGTTCGGCTCACCTGGGTATCCGGAGTCCGAGGATCATCGGCGAGAGATGTCCATTCGTGTCTTTGAGCGCTGCTACTACCCGGCAGGTGTGGCTCGTCAGATGCAGGCCGTCATAGCGGATGGCAGTCGGGTAGAACGTCTGCAGCGAATTGAATCGCGGACACTGGTTATTCATGGAGCCGATGATCCATTGATACCGCTGGCCTGCGGAGAACACACCGCCCGGCATATCCCAGGGGCTGAGTTTCAGGTGGTGGCGGGTATGGGTCACAATATTCCCGACACACTGTCGGTCGATATCGCTGCGCGAGTATTGGACTTTATTATTGATTGAAGACCGTCCTGGGGACAAATCGAATGAATTCAAGGTCTTGGGTTTTGCTTAACTGCTCTTATCTATGAAGGGTAGCTTTTTAGACCGTGGAGATATTCAGATGAGTGTAGTTAGATTCAATCCCTGGCGTGAATTCGACGAGTTGTTCGGTCGCGTCGCCCAGGCCGGCACCGAGAGCTGGGTGCCTGATGTGGATGTGTGGGAAACCGCGAGTGACTATCGGATCGACGTGGACCTTCCGGCGGTGGCTCCGGCCGACGTTGAAGTGTCATTGAAGGAAGGTATTCTCGAGATCAGCGGTGAGCGTAAAGCCATCGACCACGGAGAGGCGGAGAGCAGACATCGCGCCGAACGGCGCCACGGAAAATTCTCCCGTCGGTTCCGTCTGCCGGAAACCGCCGATGAAGAAAATATTTCGGCCAGAACGAGTGACGGCGTTTTACACGTTCTGATCGGCAAACGAGCCAGAAACCAGCCCCGGCGCATCGAGATTGCGGCTGCCTGATCGGCGCGCATTAGGTGCGCGACTGGTGGGGCTGCCGCTACCGGTCGGGTTGCTCGCGTAATGCTCAGCAACCCGTGGTAGCCTTGATGCCTGGCGCTCTGTGGAAGAGTGTCTCAAAAAGGGTGCTTAAAGATTGGCGTTTTGAAAGAGGCATTCTCCAGAGACTCGATCAGAATCATTGTTTTTGAGGCCAGCACGCCCGCCGGAAAGGCGTTCGATGTGGCTCTCATCGTCGCGATCCTGGCGAGTGTGCTGGCGGTGTTGCTGGACTCGGTCGCGAGCCTGCACCACCGTTACGGTGACTATTTCTATGTCATAGAGTGGATCTTCACGGCGCTCTTTACCGTTGAGTACCTGATCAGGCTCTGGTGTATCGAGAACACCCGCCGTTATGCTCGCAGTTTCTACGGCGTCGTGGACCTCCTGGGTATTGTTCCCACTTACCTCAGCCTGTTTTTTGCGGATACTCAATATCTGCTGGTGATCAGAATTTTGCGGGTACTGCGGGTATTCCGGGTACTCAGAATGGTGCGCTACGTCGGTGAGGCGGAACTGCTGACTCAGGCCCTGATCGCCAGCCGGCGCAAGATCACGGTGTTCCTATCCAGCGTGCTCGCGCTGGTGGTGATATTCGGTTCCTTCATGTATCTGATTGAGGGCGGAGAGAATGGTTTCACCAGTATTCCCCGCAGCATTTATTGGGCTGTGACGACCCTGACCACCGTAGGTTACGGAGATCTGGCTCCGCATACTCCGCTCGGTCAGGCACTGGCCACGCTGGTCATGATCATGGGATACGGGATCATCGCGGTACCTACGGGCATCGTCACTCTGGAGCTGTCTGAAGCACACCGTCGAGCGACCAATACCCGAACCTGCCCCGGCTGTGCCGTGGAAGGTCATATTCGCGAAGCGACATACTGCTGGCGCTGCGGTGAACATCTATTCCGCTCCGAAGAGCGATCGGATCGGGATTCGAAAGCGCCCGGGGAGCTTGACGAAGGGCTGTGAGGACGGCTGTGAGGACACAGCTGGGGCTGTGAGGACACAGCTGGGGCTGTGAGGACACAGCTGCGCTCAGAGCCCACGGTCAAAGAATTTGGGACTTCCGTCGCCTTCAGGCAGAATACCTGTCCCTTTTTTCGGGACATGAAAGCCAATGAGCCTAGACAGTTTCAATTCGCGCAAAACGCTCGAGGTGGGTGGCAATACCTATCACTACTTCAGCCTGCCGGATGCGCAGTCGGCAGGAATCGGCAGCGTCGACAAGTTGCCAATGTCTCTGAAAATCCTGTTGGAGAACCTGCTTCGCTTTGAAGACAACAATACCGTCAAACAGGAAGATATCCTGGCCCTGGGCGCCTGGGCTGAGACCCAGGGCGTATCTGAGGAGATCGCCTTTCGTCCTGCGCGAGTTCTCATGCAGGATTTCACCGGAGTGCCCGGCGTAGCCGACCTGGCTGCGATGCGCAGCGTCGTGGTGGATGCAGGCTACGATCCGAGCATCATTAACCCGCTGTCACCGGTCGATCTGGTCATCGACCACTCGGTGATGGTAGACAGGTTCGGCACTGAGGCGGCGTTCGGGCAGAACGTCGAGTTGGAGATGTCACGAAACCAGGAGCGCTATCGCTTCTTACGGTGGGGTCAGGCGGCATTCGACAATTTTCGGGTAGTGCCACCAGGTACCGGGATCTGCCATCAGGTGAATCTGGAGTATCTGGCTCGGACGGTGTGGACCAGGGAAGTGGACGGAGAAGTCACCGCCTACCCTGATACCCTCGTTGGCACCGACAGCCACACCACCATGATCAACGGCCTCGGTGTGCTGGGCTGGGGGGTCGGTGGCATCGAAGCGGAGGCAGCCATGCTGGGGCAGCCGGTCTCCATGCTGATTCCCGACGTGGTGGGTTTCGAACTGCAGGGGGTGCTGCCGGAAGGTATTACGGCGACCGATCTGGTGTTGATGGTGGTGGAAATGCTGCGAGCCCGGGGCGTGGTGGGTAAGTTTGTCGAATTCTTCGGCGATGGGCTCGATCAGTTGCCGTTGGCAGACCGGGCCACCATCGCCAATATGGCCCCGGAATACGGAGCAACCTGTGGTTTCTTTCCGATCGACGGTGAGACCATCAATTATCTGAAGCTCTCCAACCGGCCTGCGGATACCGTGGCGCTGGTCGAAGCCTATGCAAAGGCGCAGGGACTGTGGCGCGACAGCGGCGGTCCTGACGCCGTTTACACGGACACGATTGCGCTGGATCTCGGCACTGTGGTGCCGAGTCTGGCGGGACCTAAACGTCCTCAGGATCGAGTCGCCATGGTCGATATGAGCAAGGCGTTCAGCGAGGCGCTGGAACTGGAGGGACGCGCAGCCACCGCCGATGCGCGGATTGCCGTTCCCGGCATGGAATACGACCTTGGTCATGGTGATGTGGTGCTGGCTGCTATTACCTCCTGCACCAATACTTCCAATCCGGCGGTGATGCTGGGTGCCGGGTTGCTGGCCCGCAAGGCGTTGCAGAAAGGTCTGAAGGTGAAACCCTGGGTGAAGACCTCCCTGGCACCGGGTTCCAAAGTGGTGACCGAATATCTGGAAAAGACCGATACTCAGTCTGATCTGGATGCGCTCGGGTTCAATCTGGTGGGTTACGGCTGTACCACCTGCATCGGAAACTCTGGACCGCTGCCGGAGCCGATCTCGGCGGCCATCAGCGAAGGCGATCTGGTGGTGGCGTCGGTGCTGTCCGGGAATCGCAACTTCGAAGGCCGGGTGCATCAGGAGATTCGTACCAACTGGCTGGCGTCACCGCCCCTGGTTGTGGCCTATGCCCTTGCCGGTACTACGCGTATCAATCTGGCCAGCGACCCGGTTGGTAGCGATCGCGACGGCAACGAAGTATTCCTGAAAGACATCTGGCCGACCAATGCCGAGATTGCCGAGGCGGTTCTTGCTGTGTCTGCCGATATGTTCGACCGACAATATGGGGATGTATTTACCGGCCCTGAAGCCTGGCAGGCCATTGAAATTACCGACTCAGGAACATATTCCTGGGAGAAATCCACATACATCAAGCAACCGCCGTTCTTTTCGGTCGGCCAGGATCTGGATCAGGAAGTCGGCGTCAGCGGAGCCAGAGTGCTGGCCCTGCTGGGCGATTCGGTGACTACCGATCATATCTCCCCGGCGGGCGCCATTCAGGCGGACAGCCCGGCAGGTCATTACCTGCAACAACATGCGGTGAACGAGGCCGACTTCAACAGTTACGGTTCGCGCCGCGGTAACCACGAAGTGATGATGCGAGGCACCTTCGCCAATATTCGCATCAAAAACGAGATGGTGCCTGGTACCGAAGGCGGTTATACGAAGCACATTCCAAGTGGTGAGGAACTTTCTATCTATGATGCGGCCGTGCGCTATCAGGGTGAAGGTACACCGCTGGTGGTTATCGGCGGGAAAGAGTACGGCACGGGGTCGTCCCGCGACTGGGCAGCCAAGGGGACTCGTCTATTGGGTGTACAGGCCGTCGTGGTCGAGAGCTTCGAGC
>QIDL01000206.1 GCA_003228415.1 Gammaproteobacteria bacterium
GGTCCGGGCAGCGGACGCACAGCCACGTCCTCATCGAAACACTGCCGAACCAGCGCGAAGCCCGGATCAGAAAGCAGCGGTGTACCGGCATCGCTGACCAGCGCCACGTTGTGCCCACGCCGCAAGGTCTTGAGCACCGCATCACTGGCCGCGTCTTCGTTGTGGTCGTGCAGCGCCAACATCCGCGGTTTTGGCAGGCCGAGGGCGCTCAACAAGGCCAGCGTTCGTCTGGTATCCTCCGCCGCAATCAGCCTAACCTCGGACAGGACATCGACCGCTCGCGTGGATATATCCTCGAGGTTTCCAATAGGCGTAGCCACAACATAGAGCACACCATGCGCATCGAGTTCGTCAGACATAGGGCACTCTTTTCAATTTCCGTTTCAGACTGCGTCCTCCGTGCTCAGTAAACACACACTTGCCCCCGCAGTGAAGTCCGCATTCACCGGTCTTCTGCTGCTGACGCTCGGCGCTTGCGAATCCACACCCATCGGATCGGTACCTGTCACGCCAGCCAGCGGCGATGGCCTGCTGGCAGCGCGGCAGCTGATGGATCAAGCGGCATCCGCCGCTCCAGAGCGCGCCTCGCTGCTCTATCTCGAGGCCGGCTGGGCCTTCCTGGAAGACGACGATCCAGGCGCAGCCGCGCTGGCCTACGAGGTGCTTGAACCCGGCTGGCTGCCCCAGGAGCAACTGGCGGGCTACCACCTGTTGAGTGCCCGATTGTCGCTCATCCAGAACGACGTGCCTGGTGCGATGACCGCGCTGGAACAGATTCCCGCGACTGAACTCACAACCACGAGAGGACTGGTTACGCGCAGCCAGCTCTGTGCGCTGAACAAAAATTTTGTCTGTGCGCTGACGCTACTCATCGAAGCCGCCGGTGACAACGGCCGATTCAACGATCAGATCTGGTCCTACCTGAACCAGACGTCAGGATTCAGCGCGCAAAGACGACTCGATGATTCCCAATCAACCGCCCACGGCTGGTGGTTACTCCATCAGCAGATGCTGACGAGCTTCTCTCTCGCCGATCAGCAGCGGCGGCTCCAGGCATGGTTGGCTACTCATCCGACACACCCTGCGGCGGTATCCCTGCCGTCACCGCTGGCCGCGCTCTCGGCCTTCGAACCCGAACCACGGCACGCCGCGCTGCTGCTGCCACTTTCGGGTCCCTTATCCCAAGCCGGTGAGTCGGTTCGTGATGGGTTCATCGCCGCTTCGCTGCTCGCCGGAGCCGACGAGCGGTTCAGAGTCACCATCTACGACACTGACACACAACCGCTGCCGTTACTCTACGAGCGTCTGCTGGGAAACAATGTAGATCTGCTGGTCGGGCCGTTACAGAAGGATCTGGTCGCCGACCTGATTGCATTGAACCCCGAGATTCCCATCCTGGCGTTGAACTACCTTGAAGAAACCGAATCTGCCCGCGCCAATGTGGTTCAGTTCGGTCTCGCCATCGAAGATGAAGCCCGTGCCATCGCTACCCGTCTGCGGGCCGACGGCGCCTCGCGGATCCTGCTTCTGCACAACTATGATGACTGGTCCACCCGAGCCCGCCGAACCCTGGTGGACAACTGGCCCCATCCGATCACCACTCAGGCGCTTACCGACTTACGCACTGTCACCGAAGCGCTGGGTACCGCCATGCACGTGACCGATAGCCGGGCTCGCAAGGATCAGCTCAATCAGATATTCGGCTTCGATCTCGAGTTTCTGCCACGCGCTCGCGCCGACCTGGACGCCATCGTTGCCCTGATCGACAACGGAGAGGCCAACGCGCTGGTTCCCGCCTTGAAATTCCACTTCGCCGACCACCTTCCGGTCTATGCCAGCTCTCAGGTGACCCGACGCAGCCGAGCCAGCCAGATCGGCGAACTCACGGGTTTTCTGGTCAGTGAGTTGCCCTGGTTCCTGACAGGCGACAGCCTCTACCAGAGCCTTCAAGAGCCATTCGAGCTCGACAGCAATCCCTTTGCCTCACTGGTCGCCCTGGGTGTTGATGCATTCAGAATTGCCGAAAGATTTCGCCTGACGCGCTCCGGCGGCAACTTGAACATGCTCGGCAGCACGGGGGCATTGACGTTGGATGAGCAAGGCAGAATACGCCGGGAACTGGCCTGGGGCCGCATCTCGAGAAACGGCGTTCAAGCGGCGCCTGGGACAGGGCGCTGACCGAAGCGGCCACCACGGGGCGATGGGCGGAAGGTGCGGCTCTCGACTACCTCCAGACTCGGGGGTTGAAGCCACTGCAACGAAATTTTCGTCAGAAGTTCGGCGAGTTGGACATCATCATGGAAGATGGCGATTGCGTCGTCTTCGTGGAAGTACGCTATCGTGCGAGCGATCGCTATGGCGACGGCCTGGCCAGTATCACCCGGTCGAAACAACGCCGTATCATCAAGGCTGCGAGCGCCTTTCTAAAACGGCACCAGAAGTTGGCGCATCGGCCTTGTCGATTCGACGCGGTGGCTGTCAGCGGCTCCAGGAGCGCGCCCGTCATTCGCTGGGTAGCAAAAGCCTTCAGCTGAATCGGGGTAGCCACCGACCGCCTACTTGATGACTTTCAGGTGCCCGATCCCGGGTTTCGGCGCATCGTCCCGGCCGGTCTCTGCGCTGACCATTTGCGTACTGGCGTCTTCATACTCCGGCTCGAACATCATCCCCTCACCGGTCTCCTTCGCATACACCGCAACGACATTGGCCATGGGCAGGAACACCAGAAAAGGCCTGCCACCGAAGCGGCCGGAGAAGCTCACCGAATCGTCTTCAATGACGAAGTCTCTGACCGCCATGGGCGATACATTGAGGACGATCTTGCCGTCGTTGACATAATCGGCGGGGACCCGAACCGAGGTCGAGTCGACGTCAGCCAGCAGGTACGGGGTGAGTTCGCTGTCGACCACCCAGTCGTAGAGCGCTCGCAGCAGATAAGGACGCTTCGGCTTCTGAGCCATCTTTTCTGGCGGATCGTCTACGCTACTCGCGCATCTCGAGTTCGCTTTCGGTGAGACTCGCTCGAAAACCTTCCCGCTCGAACATCATCTGAATGTACTTCTGCAGCGGTCGAGTCGATTTTTCCGGCAAAGCGATGTCCACGTCCTTCAAGCGCCAGAGGATGGGTGCAACGCAGCAGTCCACGAGGGTGAAGTCTTCGTTCATGAAAAATGGCTTCTCGGAGAATATCGGCGCGATGCTGATGATACTTTCCCGAAGCTCCTTACGTGCCTTGGTCAACACGGTCTCTCGACCCTTGCCCACCATGAGCACATCCAACCGGCCGCTCCATTCCCGCTCGACCCGGGTAATCCACAGTCGCGACAGCGCACGTTGCACCGGATAAACAGGCAGCAACGGCGGATGCGGAAATCGTTCATCGAGATATTCCATGATCACATTGGCCTCATAGAGCACCAGATCTCGATCCAACAGGGTGGGAAGGCTGTTGTATGGATTGATCTCCGCCAGGTCTTCAGGCTTGTTGCCAGGATCCACATCGACGATTTCGACGGAGACGCCTTTCTCAGCGAGGACCATTCGCACACGATGGGAGTATTGGTCCCTGGCATCCGAGAACAGCGTCATCGAAGATCGTTTTGTCACTACGCTCATGCTTAACCTTAGAACTACTTTGGAAGAAAATCAGTGCGCCGGGCTTTGGGCTATTCAGTGTTTGACGTCTTTCTGATACTCGCGCCCGAGCAGGAACGTGAAGACAAACAGAATGACGAGAAACAGAAGCACAAACACACCGGTCCGGTGCCGCTCGAGCCGGCTCGGTTCGCCGGTATAGTAGAGGAAGTTGACAATGTCATAAACTGCCTGATCAAACTCCTCAGACGTATACTGACCACTTCCCTCCAGTAGAACAAGCTCACCACAGTTCTCTTCGGCAGCCGAGGCGCAACCGGTAGTCTGAGTACCCTGCAGTTCCTGCAATACGTTAGGCATCCCTACATTAGGGAATACCTTGTTGTTCACGCCGAATGGCCGGGACTCATCCAGATAAAACGTCCGCAGGTAATTGTACAGCCAATCCACGCCGCGGAGCCTTGCCACCATGGTCAGATCGGGAGGTGGCGCGCCGAACCAGTTTTTCGCCATCTCCGGGTCCATGGCTGTGGTCATCTGTTCACCGATCTTCTGACCGCTGAAAAGGAGTTGCTCCAGAACAATGTCGTGCGGCACACCGAGGTCATCGGCCGTCCGTTCATAGCGCTGATATTTCAATGAGTGACAGCCCAGACAGTAGTTCGTGAACAAGCGCCATCCGTTCTGCAATGAAGGCAGATTCTGCAGATCCGGATTCATGGGCGTCATGGGCCACTCCGACTCCATGGCCTGACTCAACGGGGTCAACAACACAACCAGAAGCGCCAGTCCCAGCGTTTTACTGCCCCGCTTCCCGAGGCCCATCTTCGCTGATCCGGTCATGGCATCGTCACTCGATCCGGCACAGGCTTGGTTTTCTCAATTCGGGTATACCAGGGCATGAGCACAAAGTAGCCGAAATAGATTGCTGTACCGATTTGAGCGGCCAGGGTGGAGACCGGTGACGGTGCAATGGTACCGAGATAACCGAGAATGACGAAGGTCACTATGAACAGCGCCAGCGTGATTTTCGAAAGCAACCCTTTGTAGCGCATGGACTTGACCGGAGAGCGGTCCAGCCAGGGCAGTGCGGCCGGCATGACGATGGCGCCAGCCATCACCACGAATCCCCAGAATTTGGCCGGCACTCCGAATAGCGGGTAGGTTGCCGCTCGCAGCATCGCGTAGAATGGGGTGTAGTACCAGACCGGCGCAATGTGTTCGGGGGTTTTCAGCGGGTTCGCCACCTCGAAATTCGGCTTCTCGATGAAGTAGCCGCCCATCTCGGGCGCATAGAAAACCACAACGCAGAAAACGAACAGAAATATGACTATGGCCGGCACATCATGACCGATCGTGTAGTAGGGATGGAAGGGAATCCCATCGAGCGGAATACCATTGGCGTCTTTGTGCTTTTTGATCTCGATACCATCCGGGTTGCTGGATCCCACGTGGTGCAGCGCCACGATGTGAACAAAGACCAGCATCACCAGTACCAGAGGCAAGGCGATGACGTGCAGCGCAAAAAACCGGTTCAGCGTGATATCCGACATCAGAAAATCACCGCGTACCCACTCCATGAGGTCGGGACCAATAAACGGGATCGCCCCCACCAGAGAGACGATGACCTGGCCAGCCCAGTAAGACATGTTGCCCCATGGCAGCAGGTACCCGGCGAAGCCTTCGATGATCAGCACTGCGAAAATGGCCATGCCAACCAGCCACAACAGCTCTCGCGGCTTGCGGTAAGACCCGTACATCAGACCTCGAAACATGTGCAGATAAACGACCACGAAGAACGCCGACGCACCGGTGGAATGCAGGTATCGCAACAACCAGCCATACTCCACGTCGCGCATGATGTACTCCACCGAAGCGAAGGCATCCGATGGTGAGTAGCTCATGGTAAGCCAGATACCGGTCAGCAGCTGGATCACCAGCACCACCATTGAGAGCACACCGAACAAGTACCAGAAGTTGAAGTTTTTCGGCGCGTAGTACTTCGACATGTGGAATTCGAAGGTTTCCGTGAGCGGGAAGCGCTCGTCTACCCAATCGATGAAGTTCAACCAGCCCTTGGCCAGTTTTCCTTTCTGCGCCTGTGCGTCCTCCGCCATTATGCTGTCCCCACGTCTTCGCCGATGACAATTACGCTGTCGCTGACGAATCGGTATGGCGGTACCAGAAGATTGTCAGGTGCCGGTAAGTTCTTCGCCACGCGCCCAGCCATGTCGAACCTCGAGCCATGACAAGGACAGAAGAAACCGCCCTGCCAGTCGGCGTCGAAAGGCTCCGGCTGGATCTCGCCATAGTATTTTGGTGAGCAGCCCAGGTGAGTGCAGATCCCTACATAGATGCCGATTTCCGGGCGTTTGGAACGCCAGCTGTTCCTGGCATAGTCTGGCTGCTGATCTGTGTTGTCCGAATCAGGATCAGCCAGGTCATCGATGTCCTTCTCCAGAATCTCGAGCGCATCTGCCGATCGGGACACGATGAATATCGGTTGACCGCGCCAGGCTTCAATCGGGCCGAGCATTTCTCCAGGCCGCAGTCTGGAGATGTCCAGGGTGATCGGTGCGCCCAGCGCTCGAGCCTTCGCGCTCGGAAACCAGGAAGCCACGAACGGCACCGCCGCCCCTACCGCACCGATCCCGGCAACCGCACTGGTGGCGCCGATGAGGAAGTAGCGTCGTTGCTTGTTGAAACCGGTTTTGTCAATGCTGGCCGGACCGGGCTCTACACCCACGGCTGCACCGCTGTCTGAATTGCTGCTGCTCACAGCTTCTTGCTCCCCCACTTATGAATCCGTTTTAGCCTATCTCGGCCATCGACACAATAGCGTTCCGCCCGCCTCGTGGCTGCACGCTATGGCGATCTCTTTAACGCTTGGAGTACTGAGGACGCTTGCGCGCTTTTCGCAAACCAACCTTCTTGCGTTCGACTTCGCGAGCGTCCCGGGTCAGGAAGCCGGCCCTGCGCATCGGCACCCTGAAGCTTTCGTCCTGTTCGACCAGAGCTCGTGCGATGCCGTGGCGGATGGCGCCCGCCTGGCCGGAGTTACCACCCCCGCGAACGGTGACCTTGATGTCAAATTTGTCGATCACTTCTGCCACTTCCAGCGGCTGGCGTACGATCATGCGTGCCGTTTCTCGACTGAAGTATTGATCGAGCGGGCTGTTGTTGACCTGTATGATGCCGCTGCCGGGGGTGATGAAAACTCTCGCGGCGGAAGTCTTACGCCGCCCGGTACCGTAGTTCTGCATTGGTCTTATAACTCCAGGGTTTGCGGTTGCTGTGCGGTGTGGGGATGTTCTGCGCCCGCATAGACCTTCAGTTTCTTGAACATGCTTCGACCCAGCGGATTGCGGGGTAACATGCCTTTTACGGCTTTCTCGATGATTCGCTCAGGATAGCGCTGTTGCAGATCCTTGAAGCTCATTTCCTTGATTCCGCCTGGAAAGCCGCTATGTCGGTAATATTTCTTATCGGTGAACTTATTGCCGGTCACTCGTACTTTCTCTGCGTTGACCACAACGATGTAGTCCCCGGTATCGACGTGAGGCGTGTACTCCGGCTTATGCTTGCCACGCAGTCTGTGAGCGATCTCTGTAGCGAGACGCCCCAGCGTCTTATTTTCTGCATCCACAACGAACCAGGCGTGGTTGACGTCCTGCGGACGGATACTCACGGTTTTCATGCGCTGATATTGGTCCTGAAATTGACCGGGATTTTCGGAGCGCGAATCTTAGCGGAGGCCCTGCCCCATTACAACACCACCGCAGCCACCCCGGAGCACCCGAAAATCCTCGTCGGCGCCCTCATCCGGCCCCAACTCACCGCTGTCAGGCCCGATGACCCCGGGCCAGATAGTCGTGCGATTGCATCTCCAGCAGCCGACTCCTGGTCCGCTCGAATTCGAGTCGCAGCCGGTCACCGGCGTAGAGATCCTCGATGGCCGCATCGGCCGACAGGATCAGCTTGACATTGTGATCGTAGAACTCATCCACCAGGGAAATAAAGCGGCGTGCGGCGTCCTCATCCCGGGTCGAAAAGCGCCTGACATTGCTGATCAGCACCGCGTGAAAAATCCGCGCCAGTTCGATGTAGTCATTCTGACTTCTCGGTCCTTCACAAAGCTCGGAAAACTCGAACCAGGCCACGTCCTCCGCCACCAGACGCGCTTTGATGAGCCGGTTTTCAATCTCGAGCGCCACATCTGCTTCCGGTGTTTCGGGCGCAAGCGCTGAAAAGCACGAAGCCAGGCTGCGCTCCGCGGCCGCATCGAGCGGCACATGATAGATCTCGGCCCGTTCCAGAACCCGCAATCGATAGTCTACGTCCGAATCGACGTTGTGCACTCGTGTATGATTTTTCAGCAGCTCGATGGCAGGCAGAAATCGACGCCGCTGCAGTCCATTCTCGTACAGACGGTCCGGTTCGAAATTACTGGTTGCAACCAATGTTACGCCGTTGGCGAACAACCGTTCGAACAACTCGGCAAGAATCATCGCGTCGCCAATGTCCGAGACAAAAAACTCATCGAAGCAAAGCACACTCGCCCGCTCGCTGAATCGGTCGGCAACTGCCTGCAGGGGGTTGATCGTGCCGCTGAGTTCCTTGAGATCCTGATGCACCCGCTGCATGAACCGATGGAAGTGCATTCGTAAGCGATCGCCTGCCGGCAGGCATTCGTAAAACAAATCCATCAGCATGGTTTTGCCCCGTCCCACACCACCCCACAGGTACAAGCCCGTTACCGGCGCCTGTGACCTGGCCAAGCGGCCGAACAGACCCCGGTTGCGCCGCTCACGCGCGCCCAGAACCTGAAACAATGCTTCCAGCAGATCAACGACCCGCCGCTGCGCGGGATCCTCAACAAACTGCGGATCGGCCAGTAGTTGTTGATATTTTTCTACCGGGGTCATTACACTGACTTTAGCCGCTCACCTGTGTGCTGTCTCGTCAATAACCTACATATTCAGCGTGCCCTGCAAGGTTTCTGGTGAGGCGTCGGCTCGCCGATAATATCTGGATATTACCAAGAGTCGCAACGAAGCCAGAAGCCTTGCAGGGCGCGCCCTCCGGGAGGTCGCAGAATAGCCAACTACCGCGTTGTGTCCCTTGCCAAT
>QIDL01000485.1 GCA_003228415.1 Gammaproteobacteria bacterium
ATGATGAAGTAGCAGAGCGCAACAACGCCAACCATCACAACCGCGTTCAGAGGCCGCCTCAGAACATTCGGCCAGTTCGATCGACTCAGGTAGCGGAATCGCAACAGCGGGTTTGTTTGAAAACGTTCGTTCAACTCAGACAACCGCGGCGAACCTGGCGAGCCGCCGTCTACTTCAAGTCGCCGGTTTCTCAAATACCTGGGTCAGCCAGACCACGTTGGTGTTCTGATAGCGCTTGTCGAAGCCACTCTGGGTGATCCATCTCTCGATCAGTTCCGGCGAATGTACATAGGGCCGAAAATCAGATCGCATGACTTTCATCGCAAATGCCATCACCCCCATCCCTGCACGAACATACCATCGATCTCGCGGGTACGTGAGCGCGTAGACTCGGTTGGTCTTGTTCAGTGAAGTCTGCACCAACCCCTCGGCATCGGGGTAGCAGCACACGACCTTGTCAAGAACCGTTACATCAGCCGTTCGAACCTTTTCCGAAATTTCCATGAAGTCGCCAGCTATGTACTCAACCTTGTCTGCGAGTGCGCGCTCTTCGGCCCAGCGGCCGGCTTCCTCAATCATCTGTGTTGCCAGATCAATACCGACCGCGGTGGCCGCTCCCTGCTCCAGCATCGTCTGATGCAGGTGGCCAACACCACTGCCGATTTCGAGTATCGCAGCATTCTGATAACCCGCCTGGTCAAGACCTTCCATCAACTGTTGCTGCGACGACTCAAATCCTTTTTTTTCAAAGCGCTTACGGTATCGTCCAGCAAAACGCGAGAAAAAACGATTCGCAGAATTGGAATGTGGACAACAACAGTTCATCGGGAAGCTCCTCGATCCGGATTTTCTTCATGCTACCAGAAGCTCGTTGCAAGCAGGACACATTGACTATGAGTAACGAATACAGGAACCCTCATCGTATGATCAGTTCAATCCGCCTCACCATTCCGCTGCTGCTGTGTTTGACAATCAGCACAGCCGCCATGGCTCCTCGATGGACAAGATCGTAAAATGCACCGTGATGCTCAGGGACATGGCCCAGTGGAGGGCTTTCTATGAGGTCTATGTGACGTTATTCCCAGGACCCACGCCCGCTCGCAGCGCTTTTGGCGCCGCCGGGCTGGCGCTTGGCGCCATGCTGGAAGTCGAATGCTGGGCCGAGGGTTGACACCCGGAGTGAGTGGCCATTTACTTTGGAAGACGTAGCAGTGTCATCGGCTGAGAAATCCAGTCAAGCCTGGAAAAAGCTACGCCCTGAATTTCAGGGCCGACACCTCGTCTTCAAAACACGTCGATACTTTTCCTTCCCATACTCCCTGGCTCAGCGACTGGAAATTTTTCGGCTGGTTTCCATAAAGAGTTTCATCAACTACCCGGATAAATGGTCGTCGACCGTCGGCTTCGTGAAGACACCGTACATCAACAAGACAGGCTCGGCAGCACCCGATTTCACACTGCCCGATACAGAAGACAAGCTGTACACGCTATCGGAGTTCAAGGGCGTCAACGTGGTGTTCATGTTTGTCGCAATGACCTGTCCTCCTGCGAGAATCCAGACCGAAGCCTGGAATCAACTACTGGAAAAGTATTCGGGAGACGATGTGCAGCCGCTGTTGATCTATTCACGGGAACGTCACCCCGGCGATCCAGGCTATCTCGAGTTTCACCACCCGGAAAACCACCAGGAGAAGCTCCGCTACGCCAGAATGCATGCTGAGCTCACCAGGTTTCCCGTTCTCGTCGATACATTCGATCAACAGGTACTGTCGCTCTATGGCAAGGTACCGAACCAGAGCGTCATCGTGAATCGTAGTGGTCTCATTGTCTTCAAATCGGGATGGGCCTGTGTGGAACAAATCGAGTTGGTGCTGGATACGATACTGGACAACGAAACTTCCGACGCCTGAGTCTCGGGAGGATCTGAGAATCTGACACGAAACCTGAGCGCGTTGTTGCGATAAAGCAATCGGTGCTCCGGACCGGGGCCGTAGAACCGGTTGATAGCGTCCTACGCAAGACCCTGGTGATATCCCGCCAGCACGTCGTGGGCTCTGGCATCTACATACTCGGCTTGATGCAGAGCATATTCCGGATGGCCCAGTTCAGGCCGAGCGGCGATCCAGCCGATGGAGGCAAGAACCCGTATGAGCATGAACAGGGGAATGGTCGCCAGCATCTCGTCGCTGAACTCGCGAGAGCCGCGATACCCCTCAACCAACGCATCCCGATAAGCAGAAAAATCCGCGTGAGCTTCGTAATCCTTCAGCGCTACCGCAACATCGTATGCATGCCAACCGAAACCGGCATCATCGAAGTCGATCACGTGCAACCGTTCGCCATTGACCACCACATTACCGGGATGCAGGTCGGCGTGGATCAAGCCGAACGAGTCTGCCGGTTTTGGCAGTTGACGGAGAATCTCGAAGATCTTTTCTTTCAACGCCCGGAATCTTTTCTGCTGGTCAACCGTCAGCGCCGGAGAGCGCCAGAATGGACCCCAGAAAGGTCGTTCACCCATCAGTCCTTCGGCGTCCACGGCATGACGGGTAAATCCGGACGGTAGCGGCCACCGGGCAGCGTGATTGTGCAACAGCGCCAACAGGCGCCCAAGCTGGCGGAAACGCAATTCAGCCGCCGTCCTGTCCGGGTCGGCCTCGATCAGAGATCGCAGGGTCTGTCCTTCCACCCACTCCAGCACACCAACATAACGTTCTTCACCGAACACTCGAATCCGCCCATAGGCGGCACCCTTTCTCGTCGCAAGAGCGACGGGGACATCAATGCCTGCTTCACCAAGCGCCTTGGTCCAACACTGTTCGGATAGTAACTCTTCGTAGCTATGGTAACCGGGGCGATGCATCCGCAGCACGAAAACACCATCCATCGAAGTATCGACACGGAACACGATATTTTCGGACCGGGACACCTCGGAGAGATCCGACGGGTTTAAATTCCATTGTTCGAGCGCGACTCGAGCCACGCCGATGAGGCCGGCGTCAGTCATCAAGGTGGGTTAACACGTCTTCGAACGCAGCCATGAATGCTTCGGCATCGACTCGAGAAAACACCAGCGGTGGCCGCAGCTTTACCACGTTGCCGTACGCACCCGCATTGCTGGTCAGATAGCCACGCGCCTTCAACTTATCGACTATCCGAATCGCACCCTCCCGGTCAGGCGCACGGCCGTCGCGATCCTTCACCCATTCCAGGGCCACAAACAGGCCCCTGCCGCGAACGTCCGCCATGGCCTCACAACGATCCTGCAGTTTCGAAAGTTGCGATCGCAACCATGCCCCGGTACTGGCGACGGATTCCACGAGGCCCTCCGATTCGATGACGTCAAGCACCGCATTACCGGCGGCCGCCTGTCCGGGACTCGAAGCAAAGGTATTGAAATACCGGCTTTGGCGTCGAAATCTTTCAACGACGTCACGGCTTGCAGCCGTTGCCGCCACCGGCATACCCGCACCCAGCGGTTTCCCCATGGTGACGATATCCGGTTCGACGTTCATCACCTCGTAGCCCCACCAGAGACCGGTTCGTCCGAGACCCGCCTGGACTTCATCACAGATGAACAGCCCTCCGGCGGCATGGATCATCGCCATCGCCTTTTCGAGAAATCCACCCGGCACATCCGGCAAACCTTCGTTCGCAAAAATCGGGCAGACCAGCATGCCTGCCAGAGGAATATTGTCCCGTTTGAACCCGGCAATGACGTCTGCAAGCTTGTCGAGGTAGTAATCGCCCGGATCCGCACCGGTCCCGATCTGATCAAAACGGAAAGTCTCCGGGAAAGGTATGGAGCGCACCTCACCCGTATACGCACGGCAATGAGTCAAACGCCGTATCTCGGTGCTGTTGCCGTGATAGGCAGCATCGGTACAGATGATACCCTGACCGCCCGTCGCCGCTCTCGCCATCATGATCGCGACCTCGTTCGCTTCGGTGCCCGTACAGCTGAACACGATGTTCTCCAGGCCGCCATGGTGTCTGGCAAGCAGGCGTTCGGCATACTCGACAATCGCCTCGTGGAGGTAACGGCTATGCACATTCAGTGTGGAAATTTGACGCGAAACCGCCTCGACCACATGGGGATGACAGTGGCCCACGCTGGGTACGTTGTTATACATATCGACGTATCGCCGACCACCGGCGTCGAACAGGTGCACGCCTTCACCACGAACGATATGAATCGGTTCGTTGTAAAAAAGTGTTGAACCCTCGCCGAAACACGCATCCCGCCGCACCTTGAGATCATTCATATTCGTTCCGTATATGTCAGGAGTCAGCAGGTAGACTCTCGCCTCTGAGTCTCTTCCCGGCAAGATCGGGCCTCGCTACCGTAATGGCATCCAATTCCATGGACAGTGCATGATCCAGTTCCACCGGCGTTGAGCCAACACCCCATGCGTTAATCAATACATTTTCGCGTTTTGCCGCGAGCACGTCTTCGGCAGAAACATCATGGATCAGTGGCCCCCACCAGTCGCCGCCCGCCGCCGATACGGCCGCCGGCGCGCTGCCGAATTGCGCGGGTGCATAGCGGCCGAATAGTTGCTGGAAATTGCTCACCGCCAACTGCGGGTAAAGGGCTTGCAGGCGGGCGTCCGAAAGAGAGAGAAAGTTGGTACGGATAGACGGCGCGACCTTTTGCGCCTTCACCAGCAAATCCCATTCGAAGGCAAGCAGTACCGTGTTCTCAATCATGTTGCCGTCATCCAGTTTCTGTAGAACCGTGTCGAGCAACTTTTCCGGATCGGAACTTATCGCACGACTAAAAGGAGACGTCTTCAGCTCGAGCCAGAGCTCGGCGTTCGAGCTTTCATGCAGGGCCAGTGCTCCGATAAATTCATCCAGCGTTGGAATCGGCTCACGATCGCGCGCGCCATAGTCTGGATAGGATCTGGCCGGTCGAGAACCGGCGCGATAGCGTCCAACATCGTAGCGGCGGATCTCCGGCAACGACAATTCAACGAGCTTCGGCGTCGGGCGTTGCAGCCATTCACCTTGCGAATTCCGTGTGATATCTGGATTGAGGCGATAGTCGTGTTGCACGACAACTTCACCGTCGAGGCTCAAATGAACATCAAATTCAATCCCGTCCACGGCCGTGTCGAGACAGTGGTGAAACCCGGCCAGAGTATTCTGAGGGTACAGGCCGGCGCCGCACTCGCTGGCAATAATCAGAGTCGTGATTGCGCCTCCTTCAGCGAAGCCATTTCCTCGCTATCGATCCGCCTTGACCAACCAGCAGGCCGCATCCAGACGCAGCCCCTCTGCTGACAGGTATCCTTCAAGCGCGGTTCGTGCAGCGTCCATGGCGGAAACTCTGACAGCGTCTTCTTCTATTTCCGCCAGCACACGGGACAGAGGTCCGATCCGCGTCTGGAATTCGAGTGCGTCATCCAGAGTTCTGCCAACGGTCAGGGTGGCCGTCAACGGTTCGCACGCCACGTTGTTGAACCCGGCAGAGGAGAGAACTTCCACCACGTAGTCACGCTCGGAAAACGCAAACGGACCCGGTGCGCGTGGGTCAGGAGCAGAACTCGGCACTGGCAGGAACGGTTGGACAGCGCCCGCCGGGACAGAGATCCACGGATTGAGTTGCGGCGCCTGCCAGCACAGAAACGTCAATCTCCCCTGCGGGGAAAGCGCAGTTCGCAGATTGGCAAACGCTGCTACCGGATCGTCGAAGAACATCACTCCGAAGCGGGAGAATACCAACTCATGATCGCCGCTGAACGAATGAACCGCGGCATCGGCTTCCGAAAAACGGACGTCCTGCTCGTCGGTGACACGCTTGGCGGCTTGCTGGAGCATCGGCGCGGAAATGTCGATCCCCCATACGCTGGCACCGCGTTCCGCGATGGCAAAGGTGGTCGCCCCGCAGCCGCCACCCACATCGAGGACCCGCAATCCCGCGACCGGGCCTGCCAGATCGAGGGCAGTATCTGATAGTGGCGCCAGCATGAGATCCAACTGGGTGTGTGCGTCCGCCCAGACCTCGCCGGCCTTACCGTTCCAGAATTCGATTTGTTCTTCGTTCGCTGTCATCTATTTCTCGCTGATATCGTCGTCCCGGCACAATACTCATGGCAAGCCGGTGGTTCAATCCAGACCGAGCTTGGTAGCCAGATCATCACCACCACGAGGCGTCGGGCCCAATCCACGGACACCGAACCCACCGTCATGATTCAACACCGCACCGGTAGCCGGTACATTGTCCTGGCGCGAGGCGAAAAAGACATAGGCCCCGGCATACTCCGCCGGAGTTGGCATTCTGCCGAGCGGCACGAATCCGGCCGCGCCCGCCTCCATCGCCTGGCCGGGAAACTCCCGGTTCTCGAATCCCAGGCTCGCGGGCCCGTGCAACTGCGTAGCGATGGCGCCGGGAGCCACACCGTTGACACGGACATGGGGGGCAAGTTCGTAGGCCAACTGACGAACGAGCCCGACCACCGCATGTTTGGTCGCCGTGTACAGCGCCCCGCCACCATTCGGCAGAAATCCTGCGTTTGATACGGTATAGAGCAACGACCCTTTACTTTCTACCAGCGGACGCAGTGCGGCCTTGGAAAGCAGCAGATAACCGAGCACGTTGACCTGGAACATCTCGTCAAAGACCTCACCGAGGGTTGCTCCCGGCAGTTCGACCAGAGGAACCGAGTAGTCCCAGATACCGGCATTGCCGATGGCACAGTCGAGCCGTCCAAACCGTTCGAGACAGGCGGATACCACTCGCTGGTTATCGTCATAGGAGCGAACGTCGCCGACCACGCAGACAATCTGATCATCGAATCGGTCCCGTAGCGCCGCGCAACCTGGCTCGGAGCGATCCAGTACCGCAATTTTTGCGCCTTCATCGATGAAACGTTCGACCAGGGCGACCCCCAGGCCGGAAGCACCACCTGTGATCAGCACAATTTGATCGGTCAATCGGCCCATAGATCAGAAAAGAGGGCTTAGAAAAAATTACTCATGTTCTGGGAGAGGATAACGGTCTGCTCCAGAAATATGTAGCGCCGGGCGAGTTTTAGAGCCCCGTCTTGCCGTCTCAGTACGTCCTCGCGGCGACCAATCCAGTTGTCTTCCTCGCTGTTGAGCCGGGTGCGGTAAAGCTGGAAATTCGTGGAAACGGTAATCTCATCCCCTTCGATGCCGATGATTCGTATGTTGCTCAGGAGGTGCCGGGTACGCGAAGGCGGATCCTCTGCCCAGGCGCGACCCACGCCCAGACGCTGCACGCGCAATGTGAGCGTTTTTTTATCATCATCGAAAAATGCCATGGCCCCGGGCCTGGTAAACTCGTTGTCTACATCGCGTGCGGTGGTGGTTCGGCGAATCGGCATCCAATAGTGGATGTCATCGGTCAGAAGCGTCAGCCAATCCTCGTAGCGACGTTCATCCAGAAGGCTCGCTTCCCGATACAGAAACTCCTCAGCCTCGAATTTGAGCAGCATTCGTTGCTGCAGACTCAAATTTTCATAAGCCGTCATCAGATCGTTCCTGTGGGCGCCGGTGAGTGGTTCTTTATCAACTCATCCCAGTTGTCTGCCTGCATCCACTCCTGCCAGGCGCGATAGGTCCAGAATTGCCCGTGTTCGTTCACCACGGTTTCGATCCGGCTCTGGCCGGATGCATCTTCTTCAATCCGATCGTGACCCCGGCCCATTGCATAGTTCAACGGTCGGGTCTTGGTGATCGTGCCTTTGGCGCCACGTGTGGAGTGGCTCCAGTTTTCGCCGTCGTCCTGCTCCAGGAGCCCCGCAGGGCCGAACATGTGGTTGGCCGCATACATGGACATCCGCCGCCCTTCCTCATCGAGGTCTTTCGGCATGAGTGTGAACCACCACAGCTCCGTCTCCAGCGGTCCACGCGGAATGCGCAAACACACCTGCCGGGTCAGGGTTACCCACAGGTTTGGAAAGATGTTCGGGTGCCCGAATGAGCGTGAGCCAACGGGTACCAGATCCTCTCGCACCTTGTCATCGAGTCGCCGGGCCGCCGGCAGGTCGTACCATTGCTCAGGACCATCGCCACCGTCGGCCCGCGCCTTGAACTCGGCCATTTGCGCTTCCGAGATGCCGGGTCCGCCAATGCCGTGGCCATACTCTCCGAGAATGACCATCTGGTCTTCCGGAGCCATCGACGCCTCGGCAAGGATGCCCACACGCATCGCGGATCCGTGACTGACCTTCACGTGATACCAGTCATAGAGGTTATCGACAGCCAGTTTCCAGTTACACTTCAGGCGATTCTTCTGAATGCCATCCACCACTTCGATATCGCGCTGCGATGTCACCATATCGATACCCAGCCTGCCTACCCAGCCGAGATATTCCGCGAGGGGTGGTGCGCCGGGATCGAGCGTGGCGAAAACGAATCCCTTGTAGCAGTCGACCTGAGCGGCCTTGGCCAGGCCCCACTCACTCTTGTCGATGTCGTCCCGATAGAACTTATCTTCCCCGGGCATCCCCACCAGACGGCCATCCAGGTCAAAATTCCAGCCGTGATAAGAACACAGAAAGCTGTTGGTCCTGCCTTGTTCCGCCCGGCACACCGTATTGCCGCGGTGAGGGCAGGAATTGAGTAATACCTGGACCTTCAGGTTGCGATCGCGGACTGCAATCACCTCGTCTTCGCCGATGTAATTCATGAAGAAGCTGCCGATCTCCGG
>QIDL01000209.1 GCA_003228415.1 Gammaproteobacteria bacterium
AGCGGCAGGGTGGGTACCAGAACCACCATGGTGAGGTAGGTCTGTGCTTCCTTGTAGCTTTTGGCGAATGAGGCGACGGCCGTCAACACCGAGGCGCCGAAGATCATCAGCGGTGTGGTGACCAGAAAGATCGCCGTATAGGAAGCGACGTCGATGGCCAGAGACATGCCGATCTTGTGGAGTGGCGCGAAGGGAATGGCGATGGCGAGGCTGAACAGAAACAGCACCAGTGAGGCGGCGCTGAACAGGCTTGCTGAAAGGATCTTTCCCAGCACCAGTTCGGTTCTGGAGATCGGCTGACACAACAGCGGCTCCAGCGAACCATGCTCGCGTTCTCCTGCTGTGGCATCGATGGCCAGGTAAAAACCGCCCATGAAGACCACCAGCACCAGCAGGTAGGGTAGCGTGGCAAGCACCGACAGTGCCCGGGCGGCTGGAGAGGCAGTGTCGATCTGCCTGACGATCACCGGACTGGCAATGCTCGGATCAATGCCGCGCAACTGCAGCCTCAGCAGACCAATCACCCGGGCGTAACCGGCGATCATGTCTCGTGCTGCCGAGTAGTGGCGCCTCGAAGAGCCCAGCTTGGAACTGTCGTGCAGCAGCGTCACCGCATTGATTTCGCCACGGGCGAAGCGCTCCTTATAGTCGTCGCCGATCAGCAGGATCAGATTGTGGCGCCTCGAGGTGATCTCCTCCCTGGGATCATCCGACTCGATGAAGGTCAGCGTCGTGTTCTGCGAAGCCAGATGGGCGACGAGATTCGGTGCGTTGTCTGCGCCGATGACGGTGATCTCGACGGGCTCGTCCGACTCGCCGATGGCTGTGTTGAGTACGAATGACATGAGCCCGATGAAAAGTGCCGGTCCGAGCAGTGCCAGAGAAAAAGAGGAGAGAATCGTGCGTCGGTCGCGGATGTTGTCTCGACACTCCTTCACCAGGACGGTGCGCATCCCTCTCACTCGGTTGCTCCAACTTTGGCGATGAACGCATCCTCCAGGTCCGCCTCACCGCTGCCCTGTTGCAACTCGGCAAGCGTGCCTTCGAACTTGACCTCGCCGTCGCCGATAATGATGACGTCGTCGCAGAGGTTGGTGACCTCCTGCATGATGTGGCTGGAAAACAGCACGCAGCGACCCTGCTTTTTCAGCGATAGAATAATTTCCCGCAGCGCCCGCGTGGCCATGACATCGAGCCCGTTGGTAGGCTCGTCAAGCAGCAGATGTTGCGGGTCGTGGACGATGGCGCGCGCCAACGCAACCTTGATGCGCTGACCCTGCGAGAAACCGGCCACTCTTCGATCGGCGAACTCGGCCATTTCCAGCTCTTCGATGAGGGTGTCGATGCGGCTGGCCAGAGACTGCTTGTCGAGCCCGTGCAAGGCGCCGAAATAAGCAATGTTTTCCCGGGCGGAGAGGCGCCCGTAAAGCCCGGCGTCGTGCGGCAGCACGCCGATCGCTTTGAGCACCTGGTTGCGGGACGCGCTGACCTCATGTTCGCCGACATAGGCGGTGCCGGTATCGGGTTTGATCACCGTGGAGAGGATTCGAAGACTCGTGGATTTACCGGCGCCGTTCGGGCCGAGCAAGGCAGTCACCCGGCCGTCTGCGGCATGGAAGGAAACATCCTTCACGGCTTGCACTTTCCCAAACGATTTGGACAACGACTCGGCGCGGATCAAGGTGGTGGGCCCATCAGATTGACGAAAAATGCCGGGTAGTCCAGCCGTTCAATACAGGACGTGTCGAGGGTTGCCAGGTCTGTGGTATCGATGAACTTGCTGATCAGCAGAGGAAAACAACCGCGCGCCACCACACCGTGTCCCTGGCCTTTGCCCACCAGATGGCGACTGTTCGGCAGATGCTCTGCCGCCATGTCTCCATAGATCGGTGGTGTGATGGGATCTTCTTCTCCCGACAGAATGAGTGTGGGAACAGCCGTGTCGAGCGGTTTGCGGAGATCGTCGTCGACCGGTCCTTGCGGCCACTGTTCGCAGATGGTCTGCAGCGCCAGAACCTGGTCCTGGCCCATGTAGGTCTGTTCGAGTGCCTCGGTGTCCACTTCTCCCAGAAACGGGATGTCCTCGGAGCAGACGACAGAATTGTGCATGCCATAGCGGATGGCGCCGGTCACCTGGGTGAGGATCCGCAGCGCATTCGTCGCAATCGGCGTGTAGTTCTCGGAGCCATAAGCTTCCTCGATGATCAGCGGCAGGAGACTGATGGTTTCCGGAGCATAGCTCAACATACGCAGGGTCAACGCAAGGTGCGCATAGGTGAGCTCCAGGGTTTCCGGGATGCCCGTTAGCGGATGGTCCAGTTGCAACTGCACGGGAGCTTCCGTCAGTCTGGTGCGCAGGGCGGATAGATGTGCTGCGAGATCCGGGAACCGAGTGTTGCAACTGCGATCTTCGGCGCAGCGGTCGAAGAGGCGATCCAGAGTGCGTTGCGCATTCAACGCTGCATTGGGTCCCAGCGGCACCTCGGGCGGGACCACGCCATCGATGATCAGGGCGCGGATCGACTGCGGATAGCGGCGTGCATAGTGTTGTGCGACCCGGGTGCCGTATGAGACGCCATAGACGCTCAGCCGTGCATAGCCCAACGCCTCCCGAGCAGCTTCCAGATCCCGCACCGCCACGCTGGTGGTGTAGAAGCGCGGGTCTCCCGGCAGGTCTTGCAGACACTGTTGGGTGGCGTGCCGTACCGACTCTTCGGAATAGGAGGTGTTGACGTTCTCCAGATCGGGGCAGTCCAGGGGATTTGAATCACCGGTGCCTCGCTGATCGATGAGGAGGATGTCACGATCTCGATGAATTGAGGTGAACACCTGGGCGCTGTCGGCGTACATGTCTATGGATGAGCCACCCGGTCCGCCATTGATAATGGTAAACGCATCGGTCTTCGGGTTCGGGCTCAGCGCGGGTATGACCGCGATCTTCAGAGAGATGTGGGTAGAGGTAGGATCAGCGGGATCTTCCGGGCGCTCGAACCAGCCGCAAAGGGCTTCGATTTTCGCGATACCCTGACTACCGACGAGCTCGCAGTCTTCGAGCTGAATTTCCGCACCTGAGGTCTGAGCCGCGCTCAACAGTGCAACCGCCAGGACTAAGGCGAGTCGATTCGGCATGGTGGATTCAATTCAAGCGTGCGACGGCAAACCGAGCCAGGACGTCCATGGCCTCTCGATAGGCATTGTCGGGAAGATTGTCGAGACAGCGAACCGCTTCGTCGCACTGAGCTCGAGCCGCGTTTTGAGTGTAGTCCAGCGCGCCAGTCTGGCGGACGATTCGAAGTACCTCCGGCAACGCATCGATGCTTCTCGCGGAGATGCAATCCCGCAAGTGTCGAACCTGTTGCTCGGTGCCCCGGGCAAGAGCATGAATCAAAGGCAATGTGAGCTTGCCTTCGGCTAGATCGGCGCCGACGTTTTTGCCCATGGCCTCCGACTCACCGGCGTAGTCCAGCCAATCGTCCACGAGCTGATACGCCAGGCCGAAATGCAGGCCGAAATGTTTCAGGGACTGCTGAGTCGAATGACTATTGCTGGCCAGCACACCGGCGGTGTGCGTGGAGGCCTGGAACAGCAGGGCGGTCTTGCAGCGGATGACCTCCATATAGCTGGACTCGGTAATCTGGCAGTTGCCGACGTTTGCGAGCTGCATGACCTCACCTTCGGCGATGGTGTTGGTGGCATCGGAGAGGATGGCCATGATCTTCATCTGGCCCAGCTCCACCATCAACTGAAAGGCGCGCGAGTAGAGAAAATCGCCCACCAGCACACTCGGCGCATTGCCCCAGGTGGCGTTCGCGGTAGCCCGGCCGCGGCGCAACACCGAGCGGTCGACCACATCGTCATGGAGCAAGGTCGCGGTATGCAGGAATTCTATGATGGCCGCCAGTTTCACATGTTCTGTCTCGGCGTAACCGCAGCAGCGAGCCGTCAGCAATACCATGAGCGGCCTGAGCCGCTTACCGCCACTTTCCACGATGTATTGCCCGATCTCTTCCACCAGCGCGACATCGGAGGTGAGCTTGTGTGGAATCAGCTGATTGGCTGCCGCAAAATCGTCCGCCACCAGTTCGTAGACCGATTCCAGGGCGTTGACGGACATGCTGGGGATGATTTCTGGCGTCGCGATGGCGGTCTCGGCAGACATATCGGGTGTTCGGGCCTCCAGGTTTGGTTTTTCTGTTTGCGCTTTTTTGCGCCTTTATTTCGCTTTTTACTAGGCAGCGCCCCCACAGCGGCGTTCGATGCGTCGCTAAAGACCGCTATTCTGCACTTTTTTACGTCATTTTTGTGGTATTTCCGACCTGCAGTCGTGACTGTGCTAAGTCGTTGTAATCGCCCAGGTTTGCCCTTAGAATTACGCGCCTTTCGCGGCACTCGCCGGTTCGACGGGCGATTCAAGTGCTGTTCGTGTCCCGGCGAAGCCGGGAATTCAAGAGTCAACGCCCGCTGCCTGGTTGTGGCAACCGTTGGTCGGCGGCTGGTTTACCCCCGCGCCGTTGTCGTCCAGGCGCTGGTGAGGCAGGAGTAAAGAGTATGTTTGCGGTATTTTCCAGTGGTGGCAAGCAGCATCGGGTCACCGAGGGTGAAGTGATCAAGCTGGAGCGGCTCACCGCCGAACCCGGCGAGGAAGTGGTATTCGACAAGGTGCTCATTGTCGCTGATGGCGATCAGGTTTCGGTCGGTCAGCCTTATGTGGATGGTGGCAAGGTCACTGCCGAAGTCCTGGGTCATGATCGGCACAAGAAGATCCGGGTCATCAAGTTCAAGCGCCGGAAGGACTACTTGCGACGCCAGGGCCACCGACAATGGTTTACCCAACTCAAGATCACGGGCATCAGCTCTTAGGAGTTTTTTCAGATGGCACATAAGAAAGCCGGCGGTAGTACTCGTAATGGCCGCGATTCGGAATCAAAAAGACTAGGCGTCAAGAAATATGGCGGCGAACGCGTGATCGCGGGTAACATTCTCGTTCGTCAGCGTGGCACTCAGTTTCATCCGGGCCCGAATGTGGGGTGCGGCAGGGACCATACGCTTTTTGCCAAGGCCGATGGCCACGTGAGGTTCCTGACTCGGGGCAGGCAGAATCGCAAATTCGTGACGGTGGAACCCGTCGCGAGTTAACTTGAACCCCGCTTGGAGCGGGGTTTTTTTTCGATATTTCGGTACCAGCCATGCAGTTCATCGACGAAGCCAATATCCGTGTGGAAGCCGGTAAGGGTGGCCATGGCTGTCTGAGTTTTCGCCGCGAGAAGTACATTGCCAAAGGCGGACCCGATGGCGGCAATGGCGGTGATGGCGGCAAGGTGATACTGGTGGGTGACAGCGCATTGAATACCCTGATCGATTTTCGCTACCAGCCGCTGTATAGGGCTGAAAACGGTCGGCCTGGTAGCGGCCGCAACAAAACCGGTGCGAAAGGGCAGGATCGACGAGTTCGGGTTCCTGTGGGGACGTCGGTGATTGATGAGGAAACACTGGAGACCATCGGTGATGTGGTTCGAGCGGGCCAGGAATTGCTTGTTGCCGAGGGAGGCTTCCACGGAATGGGCAATGCCCATTTCAAATCGAGTACCAATCGAGCCCCGAGACGGACCACCACCGGTGGCATCGGAGATCATAGACAGCTGCGCCTGCAGTTGAAGCTCATGGCAGATGTGGGGCTGCTGGGTCTGCCGAACGCTGGCAAGTCGACCCTGATCAGCACCGTGTCTCAGGCCCGCCCCAAAGTCGCCGACTATCCTTTCACCACGCTGGTGCCGAGCCTTGGTGTCGTCGGTGCAGACGGAGATTCGAGTTTTGTGATGGCCGACATACCAGGGATCATCAAGGGGGCAGCACAAGGTGCGGGACTTGGTACGCAATTTCTCCGTCACTTGTCACGAACGCGGATTCTGCTGCATCTGGTGGATGCGGCGCCCGCCGATGGCCGTTCTCCGATCGAAAATGCTGTCATCGTCGACGAGGAAATCGGCAGCTACAGCGCGGCGCTTGCCGAGCGTCCGAACTGGATTGTGGTGAGCAAAATAGACCTTGTGGATGATGTCCAACGCGCCAGGTTGTTGACAGAACTGCGAACGGCTTATCCGCAACGTCCGCTGCATATGGTGTCGGCGGCGACCGGTGAAGGTCTCAGCGAGCTGGTGGATGCGCTCAAGAAAGCCATTGCCAAGGTTCGTGCGGATCTGGCAAATGATGAGACGTTCGCGGCGACCCAGGCTGTTCTCGAAGCGCGGATCAGCGAAGATGTGCTGTCGCGGTCTCTGGATGTTCGTCCACAGCGAGTTGCAGACACCGGGACAGTGTCGCAAGAACACGGCGAAAACGACCAGAACGACGAAAAGAACAATACCGAAGAAGGGCCCGAAGTGGTCTACCTCAATGAGTGAATCCTATACTGCTGAACAGTTGGCCCGATCGAAACTGGCTGGAGCGGGTACTGTCGTCGTAAAAATCGGTAGCGCGTTGCTGACCGGTCCCGAGCGAGGCCTGGCGACCGATCTCATAGCCGCACTTGGTGAGGAGATTTCCAGACTGTTGGATGGTGGGCGGCGAGTTCTACTTGTCAGTTCCGGAGCGGTGGCAGAGGGGGTAAGCCGTCTCGGTCTGAAATCCCGGCCCGAGCGGGTGCATGAATTGCAGGCGGCCGCGGCCGTCGGGCAGATGGGTCTGGTGCAGGTCTATGAGCGGGCATTTGCCAGGCACGGCCGACATGCGGCCGTCGTCCTGTTGACCCACGAAGACATGGCCGACCGTCAGCGCTATCTGAATGCCCGGGCAACTCTGACAACGCTCCTGGATTTCGGTGCGATACCCATCATCAACGAAAATGACTCGGTTGCCACCGACGAGATTCGTTTTGGTGATAACGACACTCTGGCAGCCCTGGTGACCAATCTGTTGCAAGCCGACCTGCTGGTGGTGCTGACGGATGCCAACGGGCTGCATGAGCAGGATCCCCGGGAGACGTCGGATGCCAGACTGGTCAGCTTTGCCGACGCGGCGGATACCCGGTTGGACGCCATGGTTGCCGGTTCAGGTTCGCTGGGGCGAGGCGGGATGATCACCAAACTCAAGGCGGCCAGACTGGCGGCGCAATCGGGTGCTCATACGGTAATCGCGAATGGTGCGGACCCTGCGGTCCTTGGCCGGGTTCTGGCGGGCGACATGGTAGGAACGCTGCTCGCGGCCAGTGTGTCGCCTCTGGATGCCCGAAAACGCTGGATTGCCGGTCAGCAGAAGGCGCGCGGTGTGTTGCTTCTGGATGCCGGTGCTGTGGAGGCGCTGGTGAGTCGCGGTGTGAGTCTGCTACCCGTCGGCGTCACAGAGGTGCGAGGTAACTTTTCTCGCGGCGAACTGGTGCACTGTCGCGCTGCCGATGGACGGATAGTGGCACAGGGGCTGGTCAACTATTCGAGCACCGAAACCGAAAAAATGCTCGGTGTCGAATCCCGGGAAATTGGCTCGCGACTGGGCTACAGCCTCGAACCGGAGTTGATTCACAGAGATAATCTGGTGGTGCTTGCTTGATCCGAGGAGCCCGAAGAGGAAGACTGGGCTAGCCGGCGAGCCCTCTTATCTGCGCACTCAGACGCGACTTGTGACGCGCTGCCTTGTTCTTGTGCATGATGCCTTTGCTGACCATGCCATCAATAACCGGGATCGCGGAGACAAGCGCTTCGCTTGCCGCGCTCTGATCGCCACTTTCGATTGCTGCATTGACGCGTTTGATGTAAGTGCGAACCATGGATCGCTGGCTGGCATTCTGGCGTCGACGTTTTTCCGACTGTCGGGCGCGTTTACGGGCTTGCGAGCTGTTGGCCAAGGAATTTTCCTTTCGTGCGGGATTTTTGAGGCGCGCTAATATGCCGCCGAGGTTTGAGTATGTCAACCGGCGCTGAAATAGAACAACAGAACGTTGCGGCTCAGGGCGGAATCGTGGCTGGGATGACCATGCTGTCCCGGCTCAGCGGATTCGTTCGAGATGTCATGTTGTCGAACTTTTTCGGTGCCAGCGGGGTTGCCGATGCCTTCTTCGTCGCGTTCCGGATCCCTAATTTTTTTCGCCGGCTGTTTGCCGAAGGTGCGTTTAATCAGGCCTTTGTCCCTGTCCTGGCGCGTTTTCGGGACGGTAGTCGGGTCGAGCTGCTGGAGTTCGTCCGGGTAATGACCGGCAACCTGGGTGCTGCCATGCTGGTGGTGGTGCCCCTCGGCATCCTCATCGCTCCGGGCCTGATCATGCTGTTTGCACCGGGTTTCTGGCAGGACCCGGAGCGCTTCAATCTGGCCCGGGACATGGTGCAGATCACCTTTCCTTATCTCGGCTTCATTTCATTGACCGCCTTCGCCGGGGCAATGCTGAACAGCCACCATCGCTATGCGATACCGGCCTTCACGCCGGTGCTGCTGAATTTGTCGCTGATTGGATCGATCCTGCTGGCCGCCGGGTGGTTCGATGAGCCGGTATTTGCCCTGGCATGGGGTGTTCTGTTTGCCGGGGTTGCACAGTTTCTCTTCCAGCTACCGGCGCTGGGGCGGCTCGGGC
>QIDL01000462.1 GCA_003228415.1 Gammaproteobacteria bacterium
TCACGGTCATCGAGCGCGAGCCCGGAGCGGGTCAGGTCACGTCGTTCGCGAACGGCGGCTTGATCGTACCCAGCATGGCCGATCCTTGGGCGGCGCCCGGCATGATCTGGAAGCTGCTGACCTGGATCGGGCGCGAGGAGTCTCCCTTCCTGCTGCAGCCGCGCCATATTCCCGGGCTTTTATCCTGGGGGGCGAGGTTTCTGGCGAACTGCCGGGCTAGCGTCTGGCAACGGAACACGGCGAGCGTTCTGCGCCTGGCCGAGTACAGTAGGGACACGCTTCAGGAGCTGACCGACGAGACCGGTCTCGCCTACGACCTGGCCGAACGGGGCACGCTTCGCCTATTTCGCGATTCGCTCTCCATGGAGAAAGCACGGCGCAACGCCGAGCTGCTCGGTCAGTTCGGCGTCAATTATCACGTCCTGGACGCCGAGGGCTGCGTCGCGATCGAGCCCTCTCTGGCGCCGAAGATTGCCGTGTTTTCGGGCGGCATTCATTATCCCCACGATAAGAGCGGCGACGCCTACAAGTTTACCCGCGACCTGGCGGAGCTTTGCGCCCAGCGCGGGAGCGAATTCCACTACGGCACGACGGTCGAGTCGATCGAAGTCGACTCCGGACGGATTTCGGCGGTCGCGACCGACGCGGGCCGCTTCGTCGCGGATCACTATGTCCTGGCCCTGGGAACCGACATACGCAAGTTCAGGCGCGACCTGGGCCTGCGCCTACCGATCTATCCGGTGAAGGGTTATTCGGTGACATTTTCCACCACCGGCTGGAACAGCGCGCCGAAGGTTCCGATGATCGACGATGGGCGCAAGATCGGCATCGTACCGATAGGAGATCGGCTGCGCGTGGCCGGGACCGCAGAATTCACGGGCTATGACCTGTCGCTCAACGCGCGTCGTGGCGCAAATCTAATCGAGAGCCTGTCAGAGCTCTATCCCGGACTGTCGGATCGGAGCGTCGGTCAACATTGGGCCGGACTACGTCCCACGACCCCAGACGGCATTCCGATTCTGGGCCGCACGAAGCTGAAGAACTTGTCGGTCAATCTAGGTCACGGCCACCTGGGCTGGACATTGGCGGCCGGCTGCGGCAAAGCGCTTGCCGACCAGATTTCCGGCAACAGGCCGGCGATCGATTTGGCGGACTATGGTGTCGAGCGGTTTTAGCGACTCCAGTGATTCCGGTCATCACAAGACGAGCGCTGTTTTAGGCAATATCATCTATGGTCGCCCTGACACTGCCTAACCCGTCAATTAAAGCATTCACCACCATCGATCACCAAGGCCTGCCCGGTCATGAAGGAAGAGCGGTCGGAGGCAAGAAAAAGGATCGACTCGGCGATTTCGTCCACTGTTGCCCAGCGACCCATGGGAATCCGATTTCGGACGTATCCTTCCAAAGCTTCGCGCCCTCCCATCTGGCGCATGTAAGGTTCATTGAACGGAGTATCGACCCAGCCGGGACAGAGCGCATTACAACGAACGTTGAATTTGGCATAATCGAGCGCGATTTGCCTGGACATCATAATTACCGCCGCCTTGGTTGTGATATAGGCGAACATGCCGGTATCGACGAACACGCCGGAATTGGACGAGGTGAAAATGATCGACCCGCGCCCTTGCGCCTTCATCTGTGGAATCGCCAATCTGGCTGCCATGAAATGAGAGCGGACGTTGAGTTTCCAGGAATCGTCCATATCCTCCGACGTCACTTGTTCCAGATTGCCTTCGACCTGGATACCGGCGTGGCTGTGTAGGATGTCCAGTCGGCCGTGACCGCCAACCGTGCCTTCGATCAGTTCCTCCATTGCCGCGTCGTCGGTGACGTCCGTAGGCCGGGCCTCGGCGCGGCCGCCCTCCTTGACGATGCCGGCTACCGTTTCCTCGGAACGCTCGGGCGACAAATCGGCGACAACGACGATGGCTCCTTCACGGGCCATGATTTCGGCTCCGCCACGGCCGATCCCCGAGCCAGCGCCGGTGACGATCGCCACGCGATCTCTTAGGATCATTGATAATTTTCCTTTGCTTTGGCAGTCAACATTGGTCGACCTTCATTATCCCTTTCCACCGGCTTTGGGCGCCCGCGAGCGAAGCAAGAACTGGGCGGTGATGAGCAGGGTCAGGGATACGGCAAGCACGGTGGTGGCGATGACATTGGTTTCCGGCGTAATGCCGCGACGGATGGACGCAAACACATAAATGGGCAAGGTCGTCTTTGGTCCGGCGACGAAGAAGGCGATGATGAAATCGTCGAAACTGAAGGTAAAGCTCAACAGGAACCCGGACATCACCGCCGGAAAAATTTGCGGAAAGGTGACTTGCCGAAAGGTGGCCCAGGGGGTGGCGTATAAATCCGCCGAAGCTTCGATGAGGGAACGGTCCATGCCCTGGATGCGCGCCCGGACGATGATGATAACCAGCGCCATGGTAAACAGCGTGTGGGCCGCAATGACCGATCCGTAGCCAAGGCCAAGCGCCATCGCATTTCCGTCGCTCGGCCAAAGTTTGGCAATCAAGGGATTGAGGATATCAAAGACTGTTACCAGCGCCACCAGCGTCGCGATCCCAATAACAATGCCGGGAATGATGATGGCGATATAGGTGAGCGCATCGAATACCAACCGCAGCACACCTTTCACTCGCTGCAAGGCGAGAGAAGCCATGGTCCCCATGATGGTGGCCAGAACGGCGGTCGTGCCGGCGATCAACAAGCTGTTGAGAAGAGCTTCGATGAGGAAGGTATTATTGAAAGTAAGGCTGTACCAAGAAGTTGCGCAGCATTCAAACGAGGCCGCATGTCGTCCGGCATTGAAGCTGAATAGAACGATCAAGGCGATCGGCCCGTACAGGAACAGGTAAACGGCGGCGGCATAGAGGCGCATGGAACCCGTGCCCTACAGTACTGACACGTCCTGGCGGCCACGGTCGCGGCCAACCAAGGTCAAATACAATGTGATGGCCGCCAACATGATGCCGACTAAGGTAATGGCCACCGCCGAGCCAAACGGCCAGTTGCGCGATTGCAGAAAAAGATCGACCAGGGCGTTGCCGACAAAATACACCTTGCCGCCGCCAAGCAGGGCCGGGATCAAGTATTCGCCCATCAATAGGATGAATACTAGCAACGACCCAGTGACCAGTCCCGGCGCCGACAGGGGCAGGGTTACCTGGAAAAAAGTTCTAACGGGATTGGCGCCAAGATCGCTGGATACCTCCAACAGGGATTTATCCAGCTTTTCCAGGCTGACGTAGATGGGTAAAACCATGAGCGGCAGATAACCGTAAACGATGCCGATCAGGACCGCGGTTGGCGTGTAGATCAACCTATAATCCTCGATCCCGATCATCTCCAGGAGACGCGGAATACCCTGCCCACCAAGGATATAAATCCAGGCGTAGGTGCGGATCAGGAAGCTGGTCCAGAACGGGATGATAACCAGGGTCAGAAGGAAAGGCTTGGCACCCCGCCCCGCCTTCACTGCCAGATAATACGCGAATGGATAGGCAATCACTATGCAGATCACCGTGCCTAGCGGGGCCAGGGTAAGGGTATTGGTGAACGCTTTCAGGCGCGCCAGCAGATTGGCGTACTGGGCCAGGGTCAGGGCCGGCTGATAGCCACCTGCTGGAGCCCGTTCGCCCAGACTGTAAACAGCGATGACGACAAGCGGCATGACGAGCAACAAAAGAAACCACAGCGTCGTCGGCAATAGAAGCATCGCCGTGACTCGGTTGCCGGGTTCACCGGTGTTTCCTGTTGACGCCATGCCGCTTTGCCGCCCTAACCCAAGACCTTAAGCGGCCTTGAAACGAGCCATGATCTCGGCCCGCAGCGGATCGGTCAGCGTTACTGCGGCGCCGAACTCAAGCGCATCCAGCAACTCCTTAGCCGGATACATGATCGGGTTTTGCGTCATCTCCTTCGGCAAGAGCTCCGTGGTTCGAGTGTCAGGCACTGGGTAACCATGCACGGAGACTTCCTTGGCATTGATCTCCGGATCAATCAGGAAATTGATGAAAGCGTAGGCCGCATCCAGGTGAGGTGCTCCTTTTGGAATGGCGTAGAAGTCGCTCCACAGCTCGCCGCCTTCCTTGCCGAGGACATAATCGATCTCCGGAATGTCACGGTTCAGCTGCAGGCCATCACCGGTCCAGGCAACCGACATCCAGGCGTCGCCGCTGCGCATGCTCGGCTGGTAGTCGCTGTTGATGGCGAACAGATGCGGCTTGACGTCGAGCAGCAACTTCTCTGCGTCGGCCAGTTCCTTCGGATCCACGGAATTGAAGGAATACCCGAAATACTTCAATGCGTTGCCGATGGTGGTCAGCTGGTAGTCGTGGACCATGACCCGGCCGGTAGCCGACGTCTTGGACAGATCCCAAAATTCTTTCCAGGTAGTGGGATTGGACGTCACCTTCTTGCGATTGAGGACGAACCCGGTGGTGCCCCAGTTCTTTGGCACCGCATAGACCTTTCCATCCACCGTGCCCGGTTCGATGAAGCGCTTGGTGTAGTACTTCTCAGCAAAATTGGGCAGCCGGGAGAGGTCCAGCGGCTGGATGAGATCCAGCTCCACATAGGTGGAAATGGTGTAGTTGGTTGGAACGAACACATCCCAGCCGGTGCCGCCGGCTTGCAGCTTGGCAAGCATTTCTTCGTTGGAGCCGAAGACGCTGACCTGAACCTCGGCCCCAAAGTCCTTCTTGAAGGTCTCGAAATTGGCCGGATTGAAGTAGTTCGGCCATGTGGCCATGGAAACCCGGTCACCGATGGAGCCGGCGTAGGCGCTGCGGGACACAGCAAGCATGGGCATGGCGCCGGCCATAGCCGCAGTTGCCATGCCGAGTCCGGTGACGCTCAGAAAGTGCCTTCTTGAAACCGACCCCTGTTTGTAACGCCATAATTCATCCATGAACTTCTTTGCGCTGATCGGCGCGGTGTCGTCATTTTTTCTAGACATATTGCTGGTGCTCCCTTCATTTGTGTTCCGCCTCATTCTTATTTAGGAACCGGAACGGCGGTTGAGTGGTCCCCCTTGGAGGTGTTTTCCAGTGCCAGCGCCGAGGAATCTTCCCATCCGATGCTGACGACATCGCCAGGGGAAAAACCCCCGGAAACGGTTTCGGCATGTTTCGAGGCAAGGACAAGGATATCGCCAAAACCCTCCGCCATAACCAAGTACTCTGTCTGTTCGCCAAGAAAGATTCTGTTCTTTACACGCGCCGTTGTCTGGACATCTGTTGTGAGACACGCGCTACCATTAGCTTTCACGATGTGAATCAGTTCGGGCCGAACGGCGATGGCTCCTCCCGCATTCCGGTTAAGGGGTACCCCACCCCGGGGATTGCGGCCGTAGAGGACTCGTCCGTTGGCCAGCCTGATGGCGGCCCCATTGGGCTTGATTTCAGCGACCTCGCCATCGAAAAAATTTGTCTTGCCGACAAAATCCGCGACATAGCGATTGATGGGTTCGTCGTAGAGGTCTCGCGCTCCACCCATCTGGATAATTCGACCTTCATTCATGAGGTAGATAGTGTCGCTCATGGAGAGCGCCTCTTCCTGATCATGCGTAACTAGAACGAAAGTGATCCCCACATCGCGCTGCAAGGTCTGCAACTCGATCTGCATGTCCTGGCGCAGTTTGCGGTCTAGCGCAGCCAGCGGCTCATCCAGAAGCAGGACCGTCGGCCGATTGATCAACGCACGGGCCAGGGCGACCCGCTGCTGCTGCCCCCCCGACAACTCCCAAGTCCGCCGCTCCTCGAAACCCTGGAGGCGTACCAGTTCCAGCATCTCGCCCACACGGGCGGTAATTTCTGACTTACTCAGGCGTGGCTTCAGCTGACGCAGACCGAAACCGATGTTGTCGGCGACGGTAAAATGAGGAAACAGGGAATAGTTCTGGAAAACCATATTAATCGGCCGCTTGTACGGCGGTACGCCGACCACCGATGCGCCGCCGATCCTGACGTCACCGGCACTTGGTTGCTCAAACCCGGCGATCAGCCTGAGTGATGTGGTTTTGCCGCAACCGGAGGGACCAAGGAGGGAGACGAATGCCCCGCTGGAAACCTCAAGGTCTATATTGTCAACGGCCCGTATGTCACCAAAGCGCTTGGTGACACCTTGAAATTCCACATCCACTGCACCGTTGATCATCTCAACCACGCTGACGTCCCCTCCTGGTGTTCGTCATTTCCGTGCATACCCAGGGCCCCTTTGTTAACACCTGTTGAAACCCCTGCTCAGACTTCGTTCTACGGTCCGTAAGCGGATTTCTGTTAGGCAAAATATCGGCAATCGGCGCCTCGCGTATATACCTCCAAAGGGATATAATCCGGAAAATAGCTTATTTAGGGGATAGGCGTCAGGATACTATTGCTTCTCAAGGACATAAGAGTTTGGCTCAAAAACCGCCTTCCGCCATCGCCTTGTCCGAATGGCATTCGGCCCTCGGAAAGGTCATCACGCACTTAAATTCCGCCGTATTTCCCGGCCAGCTGGTCAGGTCCCTCTCACAGGTTGTGGGGTTCAACCATTCGGTCATGTTCGCCTATCGGGGAGCGGACCAGCCACTGGCCCTTCACGATACCTTTACACCGGAGAAGCGGGAGGTATTCGTAACCATGTACCAGGCGGGTCCTTATCTGTTGGACCCCTTCTATCAGGCCTACCGCAACAAGATCGAACCCGGGTTGTACCGAATAAAACAGTTGGCGCCCGACCGTTTCTATCAAAGCGAATACTTCCGATCCTACTACGTTCAAACCGGATTGAAGGAGGAGATCGGATATTTTCTCGATGTGCCCGGTGGGATCATGATCGTCATTTCACTGATGAGGTCGAAGGCCAGCCCTGCGTTCAGCGAAAGGGAAATGGCGCTTTTGCATGGGGTTGAACCGGTGGTTCGCGCCCTCGCCAACCGGCATTGGTTCAACCTTGAACATGGCTGGCCGAGCCAACATTGGCATCCGGGCATGACGGCACTGGAAACTCAGATCGACAATGCCTTCCAGGATTTTGGCCGGTCGATCCTGACACCACGAGAATGCGAGGTGGTCGGCATGGTGCTTCGCGGCCATTCATCGGATTCGATTTCGCAACAACTGGGAATCGCGCAAGGAACGGTTAAGATCCATCGCAAGAATATCTACAACAAACTGAGAATATCTTCGCAATCCGAATTGTTCTCATTGTTTATTTCATCTCTATACACCGATGATAACCGGTCATTGTTACGATGATCGGAGGCGGTGGCAAAAGACCGCATCGACGCTGCCGTTCCTGAAAACCCCATAGCCCACGAAAACCCTGGCATCATCGTCCAAGGGTGGTCGCCTGAACGCTCAATCCTCTGTTAGTCAGGGTGGACGATACCGCGGCACGGTTTCGCCGTCTTCCGTTGCGCCGATCCAATAGCCAACTGCAGGAAATACTTCGGCATGGCGGTAGGATCTGACGTCATCCTTGATTCTTGCTACGGGTATGTCCCTCGCCCACTCAATTTAGGGCACAAGCCGAGCCGAACCGCGCTCGGATGAGATTTCTGGGAATGACAGGAGAATCTGACTAGCGCCATATTGCTCATCGTTTAGACTCGACCCGGAAGAAACCCGGTTTAGAGGTACTCATTATGAGAGCGAAATATCAGCCGCTGGAAGATCATCTGAAAAGCCCAACCGGTGAGGCGCAACAGGTGACGCTGAGTTTTGCCGAGATCGAAACCATTCTCGGTCAACGGCTGCCGAAGTCCGCCTACACATACCGGGAATGGTGGTCCAATCAATCGGATGTTTCAAACCGCCCGCATGCGAAGGCGTGGATTGCCGCCGGCTATGAGGTTGAGACGGTGCAGCAGCAGACGGGTCGCGGGACCGTACGCTTCACGCTTCGCCATACCTAAAGGTGGCGAATGGACTGGTCACCGGATGCGATTGTTGAAGATTTTGGAGCAGCCGCCAGGCTGGCGGGGATCGACCTTGGCCCGGATGATATTGAGATAGAGGCGTTGCCCACCCCGCACGTACCGCCCACGCGGCTGCCGCCGGGCAAGATGGCCGTTTATGTATTTTCCAGAGGCGATGGAGTGCTCAAGATCGGCAAAGTTGGTCCTAAAAGCCAGGCGCGTTATACGAGCCAGCACTATAATCCCGGCAGCGCAATGAGCACACTTGCCGGTTCCATTCTGGCTGACCGGGAATTTCTAAGCGCCGTCGCTGTTGATGAACGCAATGTCGGACAATGGATCAAAACACATGTGGATCGCGCTAATCTTCTGGTTAGTAGTGCGCACGGAATTGCCGTGCTGAACTTTCTGGAGGCGTTTCTCCAGTGTCGCCTGAAGCCGCGCTTTGAGGGCTTCAAGAGTCAAAAATAGGGCGCACGAAGGATGCTGCCAGTCTAATGTGAACCAGTCTCCAAATGCGAGGCGGCAGCGCTCTCAGGCTGCCAATTGACGCCATTCGGCCAGCGCGGCGGAGCGGTTCTGCTTGAAGATGTCGCGGCGGTTGAGGTGACGGTCGAAATTGAAATGGTTAT
>QIDL01000394.1 GCA_003228415.1 Gammaproteobacteria bacterium
ATACCTGGGCTTTCATGATCTTGAAAGATGTCGGTGAGGCGACGCTGGCCAGTTCTCGGATGTAGTCGGTCGCTGCCTGGACGGACTCGCCCTGCTCCACCAGACGCTCCGCCAGGCCGAGTTCTTTCGCTTCTTCTCCGGTGAATTTTCGCGCGCTCCACAATAGATCCAACGCTCGTCCGGCGCCGATCAGGCGAGGCAGCAGCCAACTCGAGGCGTGCTCGGCAATCAGCCCTCGCTGCGAGAAGGCGGTGGTGAATTTAGCCTGGCGTTCGACGAAGCGCATGTCCGCGAGCAGGGCGTAGCAGAATCCGAGACCGGCACAGGGACCGTTGATCGCTGCGATCAGCGGCTTCCGGATGGACAGCAGATAAGTGAACGTAATCTGGAAGTTTGCGCCCATCTCCGGATCGCCAGGGCTTGCCTTCAGATCCGAAAGGTCTTCCCCTTCACCGGCGCCTTCCGAAGCGATTGTGTTGAGTCCCTGCATATCCGCCCCTGCGCAGAATCCGCGCCCGGCACCGGTGAGCACGATGCCTACTACAGCGGGATCCTGTTCCGCAGCGCCCAGCGCATGGCGGATCTCGGCCTGCATGCGTCCGGTCAAGGCATTGAGCGCCTCAGGTCGATTCATGGTGATGATGGCGACCGGGTCCTGGACCTCGTAGATGATCTCTTTATACATATTCCTGCCCTTTCATGGTTGAGCCCCCTATGAGAGCGCAAACTCGGGCTCAAGGCCAGCGTCTGGCTCATTTCACTTTCCCTCGGGCGTACGCGGGCGTAGCGGTCGGTCTGCTCTACTGGAAAGGAGAGAGCTGCCGATATAGGCTTTTCCTCTCTGAAAGTGAGGTAAATGGGAGAAAATCGATGACCATTCAACTGCGCCAGATCTGCCTCGTTGCTCGCGAACTCCAGCCGGTGATCGAAGACCTCACCGGGATACTGGGAATCAATGCCTGCTACGTAGACTCGGGAGTAGGCAAATTCGGACTCGAAAACACGCTCATGGCCGTTGGCCGGAACTTTCTCGAAGTGGTCGCACCCATTGAAGAAAACACCGCTGGTGGGCGCTATCTCGACCGACGGAATGGGGACGGTGGCTACATGGTGATCACCCAGGCAGACACCTTTGAGAATCAGCGCGCCGTACGACAACGAGCACTGGACAATGACGTGCGAGTGGCCTGGGAGTCGGAGCGCGACGGCTGGCACCTTTGCCAGCTTCATCCGGGCGACATGAAAGCCGCCTTCCTGGAGATCGAATATGACAAGTTCGAAGACTTCAACGGTAACTGGATGCCGGTGGGTGGAACCGGCTGGGAAGACAAGGTCAAGCAGGATGTAACCGTCGACTACCTGGGCGTGGAGCTGCAGAGCGGCGACCCTGTCGAACTTGCAGAACTCTGGGGCAAGGTGACGGGACTGCCCGTAGAGCGGCAAGGCTCGGAACTCTCCATTCGCTTGAACAATGTCGATCTCCGATTCGTCGAGGCGGAGGATGGCCGAGGCCCCGGTCTGGGTGGGCTCGATATCGCTGTGAAAGATCGCGACCGCATACTCTCTGCAGCACGTGAGCGGGGTTGTTTCGTCGATGAAGACCGTGTGGATATCTGCGGCACACGATTCTATCTGCGGGATGCGTGAAACTGGTATCTTCAGAGGTCGCTGTATACTTTCCGAAACGTATCAGGAATCAGATCCTGGTCTGACGGGATCCAGTATCGAACCTGTTCTTCCAGTTCTATGTGATCGAATCCCAACACGCTGGTGCTGCACAGGCGTTCGTGGGCGATCAACTGCGGGGCGTTGGGCTGGCCGTCCGCAAGCACGTCTTTGAAGATCAGCTGGATTTTACGCCAGTCGCCTTCGAACAGTTGTTGCAGCCTGGGAAGAATTCTGGATCGGATCGCATGGAGCAGATTGTCATACGAGCGGATGTGCATGAAGAAAGCCTGCCCCAGTTGGTGTTGATTGCCAGCAAGGAACTCGATCCTCTTGTTGATGGTGAGCATCAATGCACGCAGATCAATCCGGTCATCTTCACTATCGGGAATCGTCCCGAGTTGATCGTCACCTGTGATGAGCGAGGCGTCGGGTAGCATTTCCTCGAACTCGAATCGCCGGTGCAGGATGTCGGCTGTCGTTGCTGAGATAGGATCAGCTGGATTGAGGGTTCCGATCAGGTAGAGATTTCCCGGCACACCGAAATTTTCACCCGACAACGGCAGCTGCACGCAAAGCGCGTTACTTGCGCCGGTACGCTTATCGGGTTCGATCAAAGTAACCAGCTCTCCAAATATCCTGGACACGTCTCCACGCCCGATTTCATCGATAATCAACACGTAGTTTTCGGGGCCATTCGAGTCTTCGCTGATCAGCCTGGTGAGCTCATCGAGGCGCAGCAGAGAGGTATCCAGTCGATACAGCGATCTCGACAGAAACTCCTTTCGGGAAATTCCGTGCCATGGCTGACTGTCGTCGTGTGCGGTCAGCCAGTCGACGGATCTGGTTTGAAAATAGACTCTCTGGCTCACACTCTGCTGATGCTGATAGCCGCCCGAGATTCTGCCGATGGCCAGATAGCTCGTATCTGTGTTTGTCAGAACAATGAGATCACCGGCGTTGATCAGATTTGTCAGTTGATGAATTGTGGAGACCGCCTCGTCACTTTCTTTCACACCGGGTGCCATTCGCTCCAGCGCTGTACAGATACTTTCACGAGAGTCGCAGTTGCTGAAGTCGAAGCTGCCCCCCTCTGACAGGCTGATGAACCCACCTTCCAGCAGATCTCTATACATTGTTTCCGCATCGGACCGGCCACCATCGTCCTCCGTCCCGAGGGATATCTTCCACACTGCGTGAGTCAAAAGATCGACCGGTGGACTTTCCTGAGCTACGTCTGCCAGACGAGCCGATTCGGCCATGGTTTTGAAGACTCCGGGTCGGCACAACTCGATCTCGGCCTCGACTTCGCCCTCGGCATCGTCTCCGCTTTCCTGACGAGGAGCGATGTCTGATGGTGGGCCCTCGATAAAGTCCCTGTAGGAATAAGTCGGATGAAAAGTGATCAGGCGAATACGATTCGCCGCCTGTAGCTCATGGTAGCGAATCATCAGATCGTGGTGATTGCCGGGAGCCTGTTCGTCGCAGATCTCAACTGCTCGAACGATCGCATTGTAAGTCTTTCCAGTACCGGTCGTTCCGTAGAAAATTTGTGCCAGAGGGTGCTCGATCCCGTCCCGGTAACTTGTCTGGCTGGATTCGGGCAGATCTTCGATTTCCGGGAGCAGCACGTGTGGAAGGTGGCGATTGCTTGCAGCCCGATATGCGTCGTCGAAAATGCGTACCAGCGCATCTGGCGCTTCAGAGAGATAGTGGTCGCGATTCAGCGTCAGTTGCCTGTTGAAAAACAGTGAACCGTGGGCTTCGGCGAGGTGTCGTAGTTCATCCTGAAACTGAGGTCCGAGGAACAAGGTGTTCTGCCCAAGCATGGGCGTAACTTCGGTGAACTCGACAAGTGCAATTCGGTAACCGCGCTGACCGCTGAATTCGGTGCCCTCCAGGCAGGTGAATTCCTCGTCGATCTCACCGGTTGCCACAGATACTCCGGTTATTCCGGTGTTGTCTGTGAAATGGAATATCACATCTCCCTCTTCCACTTCTCGCATGAAGGCTGCGGTGTTGTCATCTGGTGACGATTGGCGCCTGGACCACAGTGCGGTGCCGAGTCGGTGTTCTCCGGTTTGACGATCAGGGCGACCTTGTACGTCGCTTTTTTCCACCCAGAAACGCCGTTCCGATGACGGTCGATTGTTTCTTGCGCCACCGTGTCGCCAGGTACTGATGAGCGGTTCGCGAAAAAACGACAGGGTTTCGGATTCATAGAGAGGCGTCAGTTGCTTCTGAATGTTGGCCAGTTCTTCATCCAGCTGAGTCACGGACCAGCGCCGGGTTTCCTTTCGAGGAATCCCGCTGAATGACTCGGTGATCCTGCGCTTGTCGCGTTTGTTGAAGATCGGTTCAAATTCGATTGGGAACAACAGATACCTCAACATGTGGCTGAGTTGTGGTATTTCCGAACCGGCGGCGTCGTCCAGCATACTGGCGAAGTCCCAGGGACTATCCATTAAGGAAGAGCGCTCGGCATTGCTGCGTTTCTTAATGCCGACCACTGCCTTGATGAGAAAAGAAAGCTCTTCGCTGCGACTGGCGTTGAAGAACAGCCCAGGATCGCCTGCGCCACCTGCCAGAGCGTCCTGCAGCAGCGGGTGCCGGACAGAAAGACTCTCTCCTGACCAGTCATAGACTGTCTTGATGAGTTCAATCTTGCGTGAATGGCTGATACACGTTGGCCCCGGCGCAAGATACATGACCCAGAGCAACTCGGCAGCCAGTCTGACAACTGCGGGTTGGGTGCCGCGAAGCCTCTCGCCGAGCGTCTCGAGTTTTCGGTAGCCGCCCGATTCGGCGGTGAGCGCGACCCACAACGCACGTAAATTGTCCATCTTCCAGATGGACTCTTCGCTGAACATGGCCTGATCTCCGAGCAGTGCCCGATCACGCCACAAGGCAGCCGCACCAAGTACCGAGCATTGAGGTTCGCCGGGTTCGACTAACATGTCACAGACCCTCGAAAAACGTGACCGAGTGCACACGTTGTGGTGAGCGAAAGCCCGCATATCTGATAGCGAAGTGATTTTGGGTTGGTGGGGGTGATCTGACCATCCGTGGTATTCGGTGCTTTTTCCGGTATTGGGTATGTTTTACCGGAAACAGGTGGCCGCCACTGTTATGGGTATCTCATCCTGGACCATGCAAGCGGCTGAAAGGCAGGTTTTCAGTGAGATCGATCCATTCAGGCCCCATCGCCGGTGGTCACTCGAGGCGCCGTGGCTTTCAACCTCGAAGACACCTCGAAGACAGCATCGAACAGACCATGGATCCGAGGGATATCAGTGTGGTACTGCATCAGCTCGGGCCCGATCCGGCCTCTGTGATCCGGCCTCTGGGTTGTATGACGTAGTGTCTGTGGGTTCACAAATGGCTTGACACGCTGTTTGAAGTAGTTCTATAAATTACTGCTGTAAGTGTTCGCTATGGGAGGGGGTTCCATGTCTTTACACTCGAATGGTGCTGCGCTGTGCGCGATCGGCACATCTCTATTGCTGTCTTTACTGCTGTCTATTTGTCAATCTGCCGTCGCTGCCGAGGGTAGTCGGCGGATCGAAGAGATCATCGTAACAGCCGAACGCAAAGAAGCTTCGGTATCCGATACTTCCATTTCCATCACCGCTTTTACCGGCGATATGCTCGAAAATTTCGGGATACGAAATCAGGAAGATCTGCAGAACTATATCCCGGCGGCGGTTATCGAACCCTATGACATTTCAATTCGTGGCGTGGGTAGAAACTTCCGCTCGTTAGGGGGGGATCCTGGCGTTGCCACCTATTTGAACGGTGTCTACTCGGAAGACTTCGGCATCGCTTCCACCGAGGGGGGGTTGTATGACATCGAACGCATTGAAGTGCTGCGCGGGCCTCAGGGTACGCTCTACGGTCGTAACGCGGTCGGAGGCGCGATAAATTTTATCAATAAGCTCCCGACCGATGAGTTTGAAGGGCAGGCGAAGGTCATCGTGGGCGACTATAACCTGCGTGAGATCTATGGGATGGTATCCGGGCCGCTCATTCCGGGATTACTGATGGCTCGAGTCACAGGTGTCAGTCGTGAACGGGATGGTTATGTAGAGGATGTGGGTGGGTTCGACAAGGATCCGGACGACTATGGCGACAAAAATTTCACACTCGCCTTACGATTCACCCCGAGCGAAAGGCTGGAATTCAACGTTCGAGCAAACGAGCGAAGTTACCAGCGCAGGATGGGTGGTGCGACCGCCGCCGGCATCGTCAACTTCGTCGGGGCTGGAGGATCGGATACCGACCGTTTTGCAACAGGTGCGCGAAACACAGATACCTTTGCCTGGGGGTATCGTTCCGTAGATCTCGGTAACCCGTGCGTCAGCAGGGTCGATCGAAGCGCTGGCAACAATTGCCTGGCACCATCACAGGCGACGTTTCAATTTAACGACCCTGTCACCGGCGCCCTTGTCAATGCGCAAAGGGTCACGCCGGGTGTGGACGGAGCATACGATGAAGAACCCAACTATGCCTATCAGCATGATCCGGCCAAGCAGTTCATGTTGGGCCTCGGTGATATCGATGGTAAAGATCTGAAAACCGATACCAATGGTTTTCAGGATGAGTTCTTCGATCATCAGGCGGTGTCCTTCGATGCAACTTGGGATGTCAGTGACACTTTTTCGATAAAGTACATTTTTGGATACACGGACTACTTCTACGATCGAAATACGGATGACGATCTGACCAGTAACCAGTTGGTGGACGAACAGTTTTACGTGAGTCAGGAAACCGAATACGTCTCTCACGAGCTGCAGTTTTTTACTGATTTCGGTAGCAATTTGTCGATAACCACCGGCTTGTTTGCCTACGACGCAAAGATCTCGCAGCGAGGCGATTTCTATGACGCGAACGGACGCGGCCGTTATGCGAATGACTTCGACTACTCCAACACAGGAAGTGCATTCAGCTTCATTCCCTTTTTTCCGAAGGTAGATATGTTCACCGCGAAACGCGGGGTTAGAGAAGGCAATATCGCGCCCCCCCAGGATGACGGGCTAGCTTTCGCCTTTGGTCAATGGGCCGCTGACAAGGGAGACTCGATTCCGGCTGGCCCCGATACCATCGGCACGAATCTGGAATATCAGACCCGCAGCGAAAGGACCGCTTACGCGGCTTATACGCAGGGAGTCTATGACTTCAACGAGAACTGGGCGTTAACGGCCGGAATCCGCTGGGCAAGAGACGAACTCGATGGAGAAGAGAATCTGTTCTCCTATGACGAAAATATCTTTACCGGCCTGGGCACCACGACGTTTCTGAATGGAGATGGATCGGTGCTCGTCCCCAGCCTGTTGGACTTCAATGTTGCCAATGGTGCCATGGCTGCCGATGGCACAATCACCGACCAGGACAATGTGCGCCTGGCAGGCATTCCGATCAGCTTTAGCCTGTGGCGCGAGCTGAATCGAGTTGACGAAAAGGTGACCTGGCGGGTGAATCTGGATTGGACGCCTACCGATAATTCGTTGTTTTACCTTTCCGCCACCACCGGCTATCGCTCAGGGGGCTTCAATCTGGTGTTTTTCAGCGCCAACGCACAGTTCGATCCGGAAGAGCTGATTGCCTACGAATTCGGTTACAAGGGGCAATTGTTCGAGGGTACGATGCAGTTGAATACGGCACTGTATTTTTACGATTATGAGAATGTTCATACCTTCGGTCAGGGACCGAGCGCCACCGGCGATATTTCGACCAGCGTATTTGCGGTGCCTGGCGCCGAAATAATAGGTTTCGATGCCGACGTGATGTGGCTGGCAACGGAGCGGCTGACGCTCGGCGGTACTTTCAGTGTCACCGACAGTCAATACACATCGAATTTCGGCATCGTTGACGCCAACAATCCCGACCTGCCCAATTCGATATTCACCATGACCGACAGCCCGGTGAATATCAAGGGTAAGCAGATGTTGAGAGTTCCGAAATACAAGGCCAATGGATGGGCTCAATACAGCATTCCAATGGGTAGCTCCGGCAGCGTGGAATTCCTGACAACCTATTCGTGGATTGACAAGGTGTACTTCTCACCATTCCAGGCTGAAGAGGATGCCGCACCCGCCTACTCGCGTTGGGATGCGAGGGCTTCCTGGTACAGTGCGGACAGGACCTGGACCGTCGCGCTGTTCGTAAACAATATTCTGGACGAGATCGGTGTTCGTCAGATCGATCGCTCGGATGAACAGGAGAACTTCAGGCGGTCTGGTGCAACGACCAACCCGCGCTTGTTCGGCCTGGAAGTGTACTTTTCTATCGGTGGGCGCTAAGCCATTCTGATCGGAGGATACCAGAATGTTCACCGGGCCGACGAGGAACCCATGCGCCTTCAACTGATATTTGTGCCCATAGTTATCTGTGCTCTCACTCTGTCGTTCAACGTCGCAGCCCAGAGTGACGAAGCCGGAGAAATTCGATCTGTTATGGAGCGTGTCGCCTCGCTCATGAAGGCGGGCGATCTCGAACCGCTCGGTGAGATATATGCGCCGGGAAGAGGCGTCCACATCATCGAAGGCGCCGGTGTCAATCACGGTTGGGAAGATTACCGGGATCATCACCTGAAGCCGGAAATGGAGGCGCTGAAAAATTTCGATTACCGCTACTTCGCCATTGAGCCCCAGGTACGGGGCAACATGGCGTATACCTCGTTCCGCTACGAGTTGGCTGCCGACACGGACAAAGGTCACTTCGAGATAGAGGGCCGTGGGACTGCGATCCTGGAGAAGATGGACGGCAGGTGGCGGATCGTGCACACACACACTTCCGGTCGACCGAAAAAGACCGAGGCAGAAGCTACTTGAGCGACTGGCGACGTGCAGCCTATCC
>QIDL01000479.1 GCA_003228415.1 Gammaproteobacteria bacterium
TGGCGCAGCGACTCTATGAAGCCGGCTACATCACCTACATGCGGACCGATTCGACAAACCTGTCCAATGAGGCACTCTCCGCCTGCAGGGAGTACATTGCAGACAAGTACGGGGATCGCTACCTGCCGGAACAACCCAATGTCTATACCGCAAAAAAGGCGGCTCAAGAGGCTCATGAGGCCATCAGACCCTCGAATGTCGGTACGCTTGCAGATTTTCTCAGCGCTGTGGACGACGATGCCGTCCGCCTTTACGACCTGATCTGGCGCCAGTTTGTCGCCTGCCAGATGCCACCGGCAGAGTATCTCAGTACCACTGTCGTGGTGGAGGCAGGCGAGTTCGAGCTGAAGATTCGTGGTCGAATCCTGCAGTTTGATGGCTACACGGCGGTACTGCCACCGATGTCCAGGAAGGACGAAGACTCAGCGCTGCCTGACTATCAGATCGGTGAAGTTCTGTCACTGGCGGACGTGGAAGGCGTTCAACACTTTACCAAGCCACCGCCACGTTTTGGTGAGGCGAGCCTGGTTCGCGAGCTGGAGAAGCGCGGAATTGGCAGACCGTCTACCTATGCAGCGATCATATCCACGATTCAGGATCGAGGGTACGTCACCCTCCAGAGCAAACGCTTTCACGCCGAAAGAATTGGCGAACTGGTCACCGACCGTCTCGTCGAGCAATTCGAAAACCTGCTCGACTATGGCTTCACCGCCCGAATGGAAGGCGAGTTGGACCAGATTGCCGAAGGCGACGCAAGCTGGCGTAGTGTGCTTGATGAGTTCTATGGAGACTTTTCCGCCAAGCTGGAAGTTGCCCGCGGTGCCGAGCAGGGCATGCGCTCGAACGAGCCAACGGATACCGATGTTCCCTGTGAACGTTGCGGCCGACATATGCAGGTTCGTACCGGCGGTACCGGTGTCTTTCTCGGCTGTTCGGGATATGGCTTGCCGCCAAAAGAACGTTGTACCAACACGATGAACCTGATTTCCGGAGACGAGGTGGTCGACGTCGACCAGGACGATGAAGGCGAATCCCGGCTCTTACGTTCGAAATGGAAGTGCCCGTTATGCCAGACCCCAATGGGCAGCTATCTGATTGACGAGCAGCGGAAATTACACGTCTGCGGCAACAACCCGGACTGCGCGGGTTTCTCCGTCGAGCAGGGTGCTTTCAGAATCAAGGGCTACGATGGTCCGGTGATCGAGTGCGACAAGTGCGGTGCCGAAATGCAGTTGAAATCCGGGCGCTTTGGCAAATACTTCGGTTGCACCAGCGCTGACTGCAAAAATACCCGCAAACTCTTACGCAGCGGCGAACCGGCGCCGCCGAAAGCAGATCCGATACCGATGCCAGAGCTTCGCTGCCAGAAGGTCGACGATTCCTACCTTCTCAGAGACGGGGCATCTGGTATTTTTCTGGCGGCAAGCCAGTTCCCCAAAAACCGGGAAACCCGGGCGCCACTGATCGTTGAGATCAAGCCGCACGCTAACGAGCTCGATCCGAAATTCAGCTATCTCCTCGATGCGCCAGAAGCAGATCCGGATGGTTTGCCTGCCGTTGTCCGTTATAGTCGAAAAACCAAGGAACAGTACGTCCAATCTGAAGTTGACGGGAAGGCCACCGGGTGGAAGGCTTTCTATCGGAACGGTCGTTGGGAAGAGCAGGCGAAACCCGAAAAGAAAGTACGAAAAAAGGCGCGCGGTGCGCGGTCCAAAGTCAAGAATTGAGGTGGGATGAGTATTTTTCTAGAAATCACGCAACTCGAAAATGGTGACATCGTTCTCAGAGAGGCTGGCAATGAAGCAGACTCGATCGACGAGCAACTCGCTGACCGGCGACCACCAGCCGGGGAACACGCACCCGATCCTCTCGTTCGCATCAGTTTCTCCGATGAAGTGAAGGATATGCTGGGTGGAGATCTGGTAGGCGTGGCAGAAGCGATGATCGATGCGGCAACCGATTTTCTGGGAGAAGAGACGATTGATAACGGATTTGATACAGAAATCGATAACGAAGTCGAAGCAGAGCGGATGCCGCCGGCACCCGTCATTCATTGACCGAACCAGTCGCCTTGGCGACTGGCTGCTTCAGCCACCGGCTGCTTCAGCCGGCGGTCGCTATAGCGACTGGCGGATTACGCCGACGCTCAATCCCTCGATCTGAAAGGACTGTGCTTTCAGATCGATCTCAATGGGTTCGTAGGCCGAATTTTCCGGCAGCAACACCACCTTGTTACGCTGGCGGGTGCGCTGAAAGCGTTTGACGGTGACTTCGTCTTCGATACGGGCAACGACGATCTGACCGTTGCTGGCTTCCGCAGTCTTATGCACGGCCAGCAGATCGCCGTCGAGGATGCCGGCTTCGATCATGCTGTCACCGTGCACTCTCAGCAGATAATCGGCCCTGGGTTGAAAAAAACCCGCAGGCATATCGATCCGATCTTCGATGTGCTCGGCTGCCAGAATCGGACTTCCTGCAGCAACCCGACCCACGATCGGCAGGCCGCCATCTACCGGTATTCGGATACCGCGGGAGGTACCGGGAATCATTTCGATTGCTCCCTTACGTGCCAGCGCTTTCAGGTGCTCCTCCGCCGCGTTCGGAGATTTGAAGCCTAACTCCTGAGCGATATTGGCCCGTGTAGGGGGATATCCGGTGTCGGCGATGTATTGTCTGACCAGGTCCAGGACCTGAGCCTGACGGGAAGTGAGGGATTCCATCTTTTGCCGTTTACCTCTCAATGATTTTATGCAACGACCGTAGTCAGTGACTTCACCCATTGACTTCACAATGACTTCAATGACTTCGGAACAGCTGTTAAGGTTCTACCGAAACTGGCTGAATATACAGTACCCTGTGAGTATATACAGTACCAAGAGATTTGCACAGTGTTTTCGGGTTACTTAATATCCTGCCCGCGGTACCGCTAGGATGACGGATGTTGAAGTTGGGTTGTCTCCTCGCGTCGCTCTGTCTGACTACGATTTCAGGCTGGGCTACAGCCGAGGGTATTGCTGACGTACAGGCAGATGAGAAAGCCTTCTCCATCGAGGGGCTATCGCCTGAGGAGGCCGGGCTCGCCATTTTCCGCGAAGCCGACCGCCGTGAGTCAGGCTATGAGGATCTCAAGGTCGATCTGGAGATGATCCTGCGCACCTCGCGAGGCAACGAAAGCCGGCGCGCACTCCGGATCCGGCAACTGGAAATGCCCGGTGACGGCGATCGGTTGCTGGTGGTGTTCGACACACCGAAACCGATTCGCGGCACGGCACTGTTGAGCTATGCCCACAGAGAAGGCTCCGACGATCAATGGTTGTACCTGCCTGCGCTGAAGCGGGTCAAGCGAATCGCCAGCCAGAACAAATCCGGCCCCTTCCTGTCGAGCGAGTTCGCCTACGAAGACCTGGCCTTGCAGGAGGTAGAGAAATACACCTACCGGCTACTGGAGCAGATTGAGCGCGATGGGGATTCCTATTTTCTGGTCGAGCGCAGGCCGGTCGGCGATCACTCGGGATACGCTCGCCAGGTGGTTCAGGTGGACGTCCAGGAATTACTCATCCATCACATCGACTACTTCGACCGCCAGGACCGGCCTTTGAAAACGATGCTCCTCGACGGCTATCAGATCCACCAACAACGCTTCTGGAAGCCGCAGCGCATGCTCATGTACAACATCCAGACCGGCAAAAGCACCGAGTTGACCTGGCGAAACTTCGAATTTGCCACCGGTATGGACGCAGACAGAGATTTCTCCACCAACAGCCTTCTTCGAGCCCGATGACGCGCACCGCAGTCCGTTGGGGCTGCTGTTTGCTGCTGTCCTGGTGGATGGTGTTGCCGGTGGACCTGGCGGCCGATGAACGGCTGGTGTTCGGTAGCTTTCAGAGTGCACAAAACGCTCGCAACTGGGCGAGCCGGGTGTCCGTCATCATCAACACAGATGTGGTGGTTGAAAAAACGAACAATGCCGGTGGTGACTGGCATCGCGTGGTGACTCTGGCGCTGGCCGCAGACGCGGCTGTACGAGTCAGGCGAGCGGCAGACAGCAGGCAGCTCAACTATTGGCGACTGATGGATCTGGATGCGGCATCGCGCCTGGCTATGGCCGCTCCGGAGCGGCCCTCGGAGACAGTGCGACCGGCCGCCGCGAGTCGTGCGTCTTCCGTGGTCCAGATGTTCGATCTGGACCTGGGGGTACAGGCTCGCACTTTCTTCAAGGAGGGCCTCGATGGTCAGTCCCGTTTCCATCCTTCGATCAGCCTCAAGGCGGACTACTATCGAGCCTGGGACGGTGAGCGACAGAGCCTCACGTTTTCGCCGTTCTTCCGATACGATGCGGAAGATGAGGATCGAACTCACTTCGACATACGCGAAGGGTTCTGGAGCATCATCGGGGATGACTGGGATTTTTCTCTTGGCGTGAAACAGGTTTTCTGGGGGGTCACGGAATTCAATCATCTGGTGGATGTGATCAATCAGACCGATCTGGTCGAAAACATCGATGGCGAGGACAAGCTCGGCCAGCCCATGGCGCACCTTTCGCTACTGCGTAGCTGGGGTATCCTGGACTTCTATCTGCTCACCGGCTTTCGCGAGCGGACCTTTCCGGGGGTGGCCGGCAGGCCGCGGTTTTTCATACCGATCGACAACAACGATGCAACCTATGAATCCGGCGCCGGGCAGGGTCGGATCGATGCTGCTGTCCGCTGGTCACACCACATCGGCGCGTTTGAATTCGGCCTCTATCAATTTTCCGGCACCAGCCGCGCGCCGCTGTACGATGTCGTTCTGGATACGGCGGGTGAACTGCTTTTACGTCCGCGCTATCCGGTGATCGACCAGACCGGTTTGGACGCTCAGGCCGTTTTCGGGGACTGGTCTCTAAAACTCGAAGCCATCAACCGTGTCGGCTTCATTGATCGGTACTATGCCTTCAATGCGGGTTTCGAACGAACTCTGGTCGGCGCGTTCGGCAGTCGCGCAGACCTCGGCATCGTTGTCGAATACCTCTATGACGGCCGCGGCGATGAAGCTTTCGATACCTTCTTCGAGAATGATCTGGCCCTGGCCACCCGGTGGCAGCTCAACGACCTTGGTGACACTCAGGCACTCATCGGGTTGGTCTGGGATACCGAAAACAACGAGACGATATTGACCCTGGAAGCCAGCCGTCGCCTGGGGGAGACTTGGACTCTGCTCCTCGAAGGACGCGCGTTCACTGGTGCTGCCGCTCCGGATCTGGACCATCCATTCGACCAGGCAAATCTGGGCGCCTCGGTGGCCAAAGACGACTACATAGAGTTGGAACTGACCCGATATTTTTGAGAACGACATGCTGGACGCTCTACAGGACTACCTCGGTTCCAACGCCTGGGTAGGGCAGGTTTTTCTGGTGGTGCTCGGCACCGCCGTCACCCACTTCGTGGTCAAGAGGCTGATGCGTCGCCTTGCGGATCAGCTCGAGAGAACCCAGAACCTCTATGACGATGCACTCCTGGAAGCCGCCCGTCGGCCTCTTGCCTGGGCGATCTGGCTGCTCGGTGTCAGCTGGGCGGCGGAGCTGGTAGGCGGGGGAGCCCAGGCCGAGATCTTCGACAGTGTTGGTGAAATTCGGGAAGTCGGCATCATCGCCCTGCTGGTCTGGTTCGCGGTGCGTTTCATCACATTTGTCGAGACCCATGTCTCCCGTTCCGACTATCGGGAAAATCCAACGGACCCCACCACCGCATCGGCGGTCGGTAAACTGCTGCGCGCCAGCATCATCATCACCGGGCTGCTGATGGTGCTACAGGGTCTCGGGTTCAGTATTTCCGGCGTGCTCGCCTTTGGTGGCGTAGGGGGAATCGCTGTGGGCTTCGCCGCCCGGGATCTTCTGGCCAACTTTTTCGGGGCCATCATGGTGTTTATGGATCGGCCTTTTTCGGTGGGAGACTGGATTCGATCACCGGATAAATCCATCGAAGGAACAGTAGAGGAGATCGGCTGGCGCCTGACCAGGATTCGAACATTCGACGCCCGCCCGCTCTACGTGCCGAACGCGACCTTCGCATCCATAGCGGTCGAAAACCCATCCCGGATGACCAATCGCCGCATCAAGGAAACCATCGGTGTGCGCTATGAGGACGTTGCCGTACTGGAACCTATTCTCGAAGATGTGCAGCAGATGCTGCGAGACCACGAAGCCATCGATCAATCGAAGACGCTGATGGTGAATTTCAACGAGTTCGGTGCCTCGTCGTTGGATTTTTTCATCTACACGTTTACCAAGACCACGGTGTGGACCGATTTCCACGGTATCAAGCAGGATGTGCTGTTACGGATCGCTCGAATCATCGAGAGTCACGGCGCAGAGATTGCGTTCCCGACCCGTACGGTGCTGCTGGAGCAGCCAGAGGCGTGATCGAACCACCACCATCGGTCCTCGGTGCCAGGCAGCAGGCGAGATTGCTTTTCAGCGCCGCCGAGGTGCTGAAGGCCATCGATCAGCTGGCGGTGCGGTTGACCGTGGCGCTGGCTGAAGAAAACCCGTTGCTCATCAGTATCATGAACGGCGCGCTGCCGTTCACCGCCTCGCTCATGCAACGGCTGCACTTTCCATTGCAATTGAGTCATGTTCACGTCAGCCGCTATGACAACACGACCGAAGGAGGCCGTCTGGTCTGGCATGGCGGATTCGAAATGGATCTCGAGGGGCGCCACGTTGTCCTCATCGATGACATTCTCGATCAGGGTCTGACCATCCAGGCGCTCCGGAATTGGGCTACCCAGAGAGGTGCTGAGGAGGTTACGGTGGCGGTGCTGCTCGATAAACACTCGCGGGGTGATCGCCCGGCCGCGGCCGATTTTGTGGCGCTCGCGTGTCCGGATCGCTATGTCTTCGGCTGGGGCATGGATTTCGAAGGCTATTGGCGCAACCTGCCGGATATCTACGCCCTGCCGGATGGCTTCGGATTGCAGGACAGCCGGGAGGACTAGAGCCATGGCATCGATTGGAGTGATCAGAGGTTCCGGCGCGCTCGACTGGGACGTCGACTGGAGGGAACTGGGTGACAACCACACCGATTTTGGCGACGGATCGGCTCGCCCGGTGATCGCCGAAGTAGGCGATCGCGAGGTGGTCGCCATGGCGCGTCACGGTGAGCCACACAGGTATGCGCCTCACGCAGTGAATTATCGGGCAAACCTGAAGCTGCTGGAACGGCACGGAGTCGGCGCTATCGTTGCACTGAATACAGTGGGCGGCATCGGCGCGGTTGCCGAGACCGGCGCGCTGATCGTTCCGGATCAGATCATCGACTATACCTGGGGTCGGATTCAGAGCTTCAGTCCCGAAGATGCGGTACGCCACATCGATTTCAGTGAGCCCTTCGATGGCGGGTTGCGCGCCGAGTTGCTGAGAGCGGGGGAGATTGCAGGCATACGGCTGCACGACGGCGGAGTGATGGGTGTCACTCAAGGTCCGCGTCTGGAAACCGCCGCCGAGATAGCCAGAATGGATCGGGATGGTTGCGCGGTCGTCGGGATGACCGGTATGCCGGAGGCCGTGCTGGCTCGGGAACTGGGCATTCCATACGCCAGTCTATCGCTGGTGGTGAATCCTGCCGCCGGTCTCAGTGACTCGATGGTCGACCTCGACGAGATCCGCGCCGTGTCTGAGCAGGGTATGACAAAAATTGCTGAGTTACTCGGCGTTTTCTTCCAGATTCTCGAAGGATTCGACTAGTGGTTCCGGGATCAAAACCGGATCGATGCGAACCACCAGCCCGAGTTTCGGGTGATCCAGATAGTGAATCTCCGTTGAACGCATCCGCCGGCTTTCCTTGATCTGCAGGTAACCCGAGGTGTCGGTCTGATGGCCGACCATGATCTGCTGCTCGCCGCTTGGAGACAGCGCTATCGCAACCGGGTCCATGCCCAGCGCAGGGGCATGGAAAAACAGGTTCGCCTCGAAGTGCAGAAAACGGCCGAGGGTGACGGCCACCGTTCCTTCCAGTTCATGGATAGTACCGGGGCGGTTCAGCTTCCGACCAGCCTGGATGAGGATCGGTTGCGGCGCTGTTCTTGGTGGTACTGCCTGGATCCAGCGTCCGTGGTACAACAGCCGTCCTACGCCGCGCCGTTCGGTGAGTCTGGCTTCGCGGCCCAACAGAAAAGAGTCGCTGGCAAGCCAGCGGTCGCTGGATCGGTCGAGTTCCGCTTCGAATGCCGCCATGGCCGCCATCAGATCCAGCCGCGGTTCTGCCGACAATTCCGGCGCGATCTGAGGGACCGGCATCGATGGCGCCTCGCCCTCCGCCTCCGGAATCTCTTCCTCCGGGAGCAGCCGATAGCGCAAGGTAGGGAAGGTGAGGCAGAGGCGGGTCAGCGGGTCGATAAAGGTCTGATAACCGTTCGGGCCTGGACGCAGGGCCTGAATGTTGACGGGAAAAGCTCTTGGCGCGGTGACGGTCAGCGACTCTTGTGTATTTAAATCCAGCACCTGGGGCCGCT
>QIDL01000019.1 GCA_003228415.1 Gammaproteobacteria bacterium
CCAGCGACCGAGGTACGCGACTCCGAGGATGGCCAGGAGTGCCAGAGGCAGATTTTCCATCCGCGCAGCTTAGCTGGTCGGCACGCCGAGCGATGATCCCGGCAGGCCATTTTCAATTCTCAGAGAGACACTCCACATTGTGTTGTCCAGGAAGGCAGGTATCATCGCCCCATGAGCCACTCAGAAGTCAGCCGTAAGTCTCTTTGGCAGCAGACCTCTCCCTGGTGGGCTTACGCCCGCACTACCCTCTAAAACATCAGTAACAACAGACATTCGTGAGTAAGATAGCAATTACTCACCCGTGTATCTGAGTATTTATTCAATACTTTCAACAGGTTAAGAGAATCATGCTGCTCATGATCGACAACTACGACTCGTTCACTTTCAACGTGGTCCAATACCTCGGAGAGCTTGGCGCCGAAGTCGAGGTACACAGGAACGATGAGATCACGCTCGATGAGATCGAGGACCTGGCTCCCGAGAAGATCGTCATCTCACCCGGACCGTGCACACCGAACGAAGCGGGCATCTCCATGGCCGTGGTGGAACGCTTCGGACCGAAACTACCCCTGCTTGGCATCTGCCTGGGCCACCAGAGCATCGGTCAGGTCATGGGGGGTGAAGTGGTTCGCGCCCGGAAGGTAATGCACGGCAGAACGTCCATGATCCACCACTCGGATCAGGGGGTCTTCGCCCGTCTACCCAACCCTTTTGAGGCCACTCGCTACCACTCGTTGATCGTCGCGCGGGAGTCGCTACCCGATTGCCTGGAAATCACCGCCTGGACGGAAAGAGACGGAGAGCTGGACGAGATCATGGGGTTCCGTCATCGCGAGAACCCCATCGAGGGCGTGCAGTTTCATCCCGAGTCGATTTTCACTCACGCTGGCCATGATCTGCTACGCAATTTCCTGGAGAGGCACTGACCATGGAAATTTCAACCGCGTTGGCTTTGATTGCCGAAGGCAACGATCTCTCACAAGAGCAAACACGAGACGTTTTTCAACGGGTCATGTCCGGGGAAGCGACGCCCGCGCAGATTGGCGGACTGCTGATGGCTCTCAGGGTCAAGGGTGAAACACCTGCGGAAATCGCCGGCGCGGCCGAATCCATGCGCGAACTCTCAATAAAGGTAACCGTCGACGTGCCGTATCTGGTCGATACCTGCGGTACCGGAGGCAGCGGCGCCAAGCTCTTCAATATTTCCACCGCCGCCGCCTTTGTTGCGGCAGCCGCGGGGGCGCGAGTCGCGAAACACGGCAACCGCAAGATGACCAGCCAGAGTGGCAGTGCCGACGTACTGGAAGCGGCCGGGGTCAATCTCACGCTCACACCCGAACAGATCGCGCACTGCATCAGTGAAGTCGGCGTGGGCTTCATATTCGCCCAGGTACACCATAGCGCCATGCGCTTTGCCGCACCGGTGCGTCAGGAGCTCAAGGTTCGAACCCTGATGAACGTGCTCGGCCCACTCACCAATCCCGCTGGCGCGAAGCGCCAGGTGATCGGTATTTTCAGCCCGGCCTGGCAGACCACCATGGCCGAGGTTCTGAAACTTCTCGGCGCCGAGCATGTGCTGATCGTCCACAGCAACGGCCTCGACGAGATCGCGCTCGATGGACCCAGCCAGGTCGTCGAGCTCAAACACGGCGTCATTACCGAATACCAGATCGAACCGGCCGACTTCGGCATCAACGCCCGTTCAACTCGAGACCTGCAGTCCGATTCTCCCGAATCCAGTCTCAGGCTGGTCAATGAGTCGCTGACTCAACCGGACTCTGGCGCCGCGGACATCGTCTGCCTCAACGCCGGTGCGGCAATCTACACCGCCGGTGTCGCAACGACCCTGGCCAATGGCGTCGTCATGGCCCAGGACGCAATCGCAGCAGGGCTGGCAAACGAGCGGCTGCAGGAGTTGGTACGCATCACAAAACTGATGGGCGAACAGTGAGCGGCACGATCCTCGAGGAAATTCTCGCTCACAAGGCGGAGGAAGTTGAGATTCGCAAAGCGGATCTGCCTCTGGCGGAAATTGAATCCAGGATTTCCAGCCTGGCCCCGACCCGAGGCTTTTCTCAGGCGCTGAAGGATGCGCTAGCGGCCGACAGTAGCGCCGTCATCGCCGAAGTGAAAATGGCCTCACCAAGCAAGGGCGTTATCCGTCCGGACTTCCACCCCGCGGCCATTGCAGAGAGTTATGCGGCGGCAGACGCAACCTGCCTTTCGGTGCTGACCGATGAACGCTACTTCCAGGGCCACGACGCCTACCTCACGGAGATCCGGCAGATTGTGTCGTTGCCGCTGTTACGGAAGGAGTTCATTGTCGATGCCTATCAGATTCCTGAATCCCGGAGCCTGGGCGCCGATTGCGTGCTGCTGATTGTTGCGGCACTCGATTCAGGCCAGTTGGCCGAGTTCTATCACCAGGCCCGGGATTGCTCCCTGGACGTGCTCATCGAAGTGCACGACGAGCCCGAGCTCCAGACCGCGCTCGAACTCGACCCCGGAATGATCGGCATCAATAATCGCAATCTCAAAACCTTCGAAACCAGCCTCGACAACACCTTCGCTCTGCTCGATCAGATTCCCCCCGACGTGCTGGTGATTACGGAAAGCGGTATTCGGACCACCCGGGACGTACAGGCCATGCGGGATCACGGAGTCAATGCCTTCCTGGTCGGAGAGGCTTTCATGCGCGAGAAAGATCCGGGGGCTGCACTCAGACTGCTGTTCGGTTGAACAGCCAACGCAAAACGGGCCCCTGAGGGACCCGTTTTGCACATCCGTTGTGATCAGACCAGGGCGATATTCAGCGAGTGCCGTATACCACCATGGTCTTGCCTTTCACGGAGACCAATCCTTGGTCCACCAGTGTTTTCAGCACCCGTCCGACCATCTCCCGCGAGCAGCCCACGATCCGGCCAATCTCCTGGCGCGTGATCTTGATCTGCATCCCGTCGGGATGGGTCATCGCATCGGGTTGCTTGGTGAGTTCGAGCAGCGTCCTTGCAACTCGACCCGTGACGTCCAGAAACGCCAGGTCACTCACTTTCTGGGTGGTTCGGCTGAGGCGTTCCGCCATCTGCCTGCCCACCGCATACAGCAGCTCGGAGTGTTTCTCTGCCAGTTCCTTGAACTTTCCGTAGCTGAGTTCTGCCACCTCACATTCGGTCTTGCCTTTGACCCAGGCCGAACGCGGTGTGTCATCCGTAAAAAGAGGCATTTCGCCGAAGAAATCGCCTTTGTTCAGATAGGCAACGATGATTTCTCGACCAGACTCGTCTTCCACCAGCACGGTGACCGAGCCTTTGAGGATGTAGTAGATAGAATCGCTCTTGTCTCCAGCGTAGATGAGCGTGCTCTTCGCCGGATACTTCCGTCGGTGAGCGGCTGCCAGAAAGGCATCCAGATGAGTATGCTCCTGTTCGGGAGTATTCATCTGGAAACCTTTAGCGGCTAAAGGTCGGGCTGGGCCCATCCCGGAAACCAGAGAACTTTTCAGTGAACTTTTTGTAGCAAGCATTCTAGTAACGCTCCTTCGTGACATCTTGCGAAACGAATAGTTGCACACGGTTCGGGAATGGTGTGAGAACTGGTCGACAAACGGTACGAAATCACAGTTCCAACGGTCACCCATCACCCATTTCGGGCACAAAGGGTCACGATATTACAAACTTCTAACCGAATAGCTCTGGACATGTACGCAAAAATACCGTGGAAAGAGCAAGCTCACTTCGACCTGGCCGCGACCGAGACGGTGGCCGCACGTGTTACAACGCCATGTCGATGCTCGGCCAACCACGTCAGAAAGTGACAGAAAGTGTGACCCACGTCACAGTTTCACGCCTCGCCGAAGATGTCGCCATCACCTACGACTACAAGATCTGAATCGTTCAAGGCTGAGCGATCTCGAATCTCGGTCAATGCAGAATCTGAGCCCTCCTGAGGTCATGCTCGGTCCGTTGCGGCACAGGGATGTGCCGCAAAGAGCGGCCAGGACGGCGGCTCGGAGCTTATGCTCCGAGCCCAGCGTGTCCGAGCATGACCTCAGGAGGGCTCAGATTCGGTACCGACGGTCCCCACGATCCCTCAGCCTTGAACGATTCAGATCTTATAGGTGGTTTCGGTCATCACCCGCGAGACCACCGCCATCACATCTTTAACAGGTTGAGGAAATTCGACGCCCCCTGCCTCGATGGCATCGGCACCATGACGGGCTTCGTCCGCGTGCATCTGCTCGACGATGGTGCGGCTTTTTGCGTCTTGCTCCGGGAGTGAGGCCAGGTGCGACTCCAGATGTCTGCAGACCTGGTCTTCGGTGGCTTCCACGAAACCGAGGCTGACCTTGTCGCCGAGCAATCCGGTCACCGCACCCATGGCGTAAGAAGCCACATAGAAAAGTGGATTCAATACGCTCGGCTTCGAATCCAGTTCCTGCAGGCGCTCTTCGCACCAGGCCAGGTGATCGGTTTCTTCCTGAGCGGCGTCGAGCAGCGACTCTCTGGTCTCATGATCCCTGGCGGTCAATGCCTGACCTTCATAGAGCGCCTGAGCGCAAATCTCACCGGTATGGTTGACCCGCATGAGTCCTGCTGCATGACGCTGCTCGTGCGAACTCATCTCAGACTCGTTCACTGCCTGAGCCGGGTTGCTTCTGTTTGCGACCGGCTTGGCGACCAGCGTCTTCAGAGCGCCGTCCAGTCCAAGAACAAGGTCGTCGATGAGTGCCATCTATCCAGCTACTTCGGAATGAATCACCCCAGGGCAGTCAGCTGACGACCGCCGAGGAGATGCAGATGAATATGAAAGACCGTCTGACCACCTTCTGAATTGCAGTTGAAGATCAGGCGATAGCCGGAATCTGCGAAGCCCTTCTCACTGGCGAGTGCTGTGGCTCGCAAAATCAGCCTGCCGGGCAAGTCAACCTCACTTTCAGTTAAGTCGTTCACCGTTGCAATGTGAGATTTGGGAATAATGAGCATGTGCGTCGGGGCCTGGGGGTTGATGTCGTTGAATGCGACCATCTCGTCGTCTTCAAACACGATGTCAGCGGGTAGCTCCCGATTGACAATCTTGCAAAACAGGCAATCTGCACCCATAACCCAGGTCTCCGTCGACACACAACGAAGGTGGACTTTACCGGATCATCGTGGCAACGCAACAATGATCCGCGATCGAGAGGCTAGATCAGCGTGGCAGACACCAGGATGCTGAGAGATCCGGAGCCCTTGCTGCAGCACATAGCCTCGAACAATGGCCCATCCATCTATGTGCTCTGCGATTTTCATCCCTATCTGGAGAACGAACCTACGGTAATCCGTTACCTGAAGGATATCGCCCTCGACCACGAGTCGCTGGCTGCCAAGGCCGTTGCCGGATACTGAGGTCTGCCGTTGCTGCGTCTCGACTTCGGTACCCTCTACAATAAATTCTTCGGTGAAACGGAACGCAATCTCCGCAACTCGCTGAAGCAGGCCGAGCTCATGTCTCCCTGTGTGCTGTGGATGGACGAAATCGAAAAAGGCCTGGCCACCGGTGAATCCGATAACGCCACCTCCAGAAGGGTGCTGAGCACGCTCCTGACCTGGATGGCGGAGAACGACAACCAGGTGTTCATCGTCGCCACTTCCAACGACATCACCCAGCTGCCGCCGGAGTTGGTCCGCAAGGGCCGCCTCGATGAGGTTTTTTTCGTCGATCTGCCCGACCCGGCCATGCGGGCCGAGAGTATCACCGCGCTGAGAAAATGGGCGGACGGGCGCACGGTCAAAGCCTGAACCCCAAACGGCTACCGACCCCCGCGGTCTTCCAGCAAATACAGTCTCCACATCTGCAGATAAGGCCAGATGTCGTAACTGCGGACGATTTCCAGCCCGGCGTTGCTGAACTCCTGCTCCGCATCTTCCCGACGCTGGCAGATACGCGGGCCATATCCCGGTTTCGCCAGCGGTGGCAGCTTCCGTCTTCTCCGGACACTGCCAAGATTACCGTCCACCCACATCGAGAGCACGACGTAGCGGCTCGACACTCGCTTCAGTTCAGACAACAGCCGCAGCCGATCTTCCGACAGCGAGAGGTGATGATAAAAGCGCAGGCAGGCAGCGAATTCCACTCGATCGTCGGGAAGCAGAATGGAAAAAGCCGAGGATTCGAGAATCTGACTGGGTATCGCAGCCGATATCCGTTTCTCCCCGGCGATCTCGAGCATGCTGGGGCTATTGTCCGCGGCGATGAGTTCCCTGACCCCAGCCTCGGCAAACACGGGCCAGAAGCGGCCGCTGCCGCAGGGCAAGTCCAACGCCGTGGCGGGATGCCCTGCGTGCTTAAGCGCTGCACGCAGGGTCTGTCGTTCTCGCAGGGTTGTCAGACGAGCGCGCAACGAATCTGAGTGACGATCCCGGTATTCGGCGGCTTTGGAGGGCGGATAGTGATCCAACTGGGACAGCGAACTATTCCTTTATGACGAAACTTGATTTATTGGAATCGGCCTGTCCCAACGGTATGTCGCTGCGCACCGCTACCTGAGCGAGGCGCTGCTTGTCGGCAGACGTCAAAGATTTTCTCCCGGTGTAGTCGTGGTAAAAGCGTAATCGCTGTGTCCGACTCAGATACACGCGTGCCAGGCGATCGAGCGCTCCCAGATCTTTTATCAGTCGATGCTCCCGCAATGGCGGATACCAGCGGCGGCCCATGGGCGAATCGAAAATGAACACCTCCAGCTCCGGAGTTTCACGAATCAGGACGTTGCGCCAGTTGAGATCGTTGTGAAAAAAGTTGTGGTCGTGGAGCGCGCGAACCGCATCTGCCAGTTTTGTCGAAAGTTCCGTACGAAAACCCCTGTCTGAGAGTCTTCCGGGTGAGTTTTTGGCGAGCCTCGCCAGTTCGATCGCTCCCCGCTCTTCCAGTGTCACCAGGAAACCTGTCTGGAACACACCACAAAACCTCTTTACCCCCACCGCCACCGGCTGCAAAGTCGCCACACCCAACCTGCGAAACAACAGAAGATTGTTCCTTTCCCGGCTCGGCTTGGACCGAATTACCCGACTCAATCGAAATCCATCCTGCTGCGCCTGGTAGTACTTCACAAAAAGTACCAAGCCAGCAAGCTCAAGCCGATAGGCTTTCGATGTTGTCATCGGGTAGTAGCCGGGAACGTTCCGCACAAGATCTTCGATCGAATCAAAATTTCGAAGCACTTCGGCCACTTCATGATTCCTGAACTCACATTCAACTTTAACTTTCTTAGCCACCGACGCCTGCTAACTCCGGGTAAGCAAAGCGTATCGGTGTCGGGACCCGAGCGGTGAAACAGCAGGCGCAGTCCTCAGAACAAAGCCATGAGGCCGAACCATTTCATCAATCAACGCACCATTGAGCGTGTGCGGATTGTGCCTGCCTCGCAACCGGCGAGAGATCGACTTGACGGAAAAACTGTCATTGAACGAAACGATGACAAATTGTTTCGCAACACGACAAAGCTCCGCCAACAACCTCCGGTGGTCTTCCGGTTCGCTGAAGTGATGAATCAGACGTGCGCAGACGACACCGTCGAAGCCACGATCGACACAAGGCAGATGAAACGCTGACAAGGTCATCCATGCCGCCTGACTGACCTCTGAATAGTCACCGTGTTCTCTGGCAAAACGGACCTGTGGCAGTGCGACATCTGCTTCGACCAGCAACGAGCAAGCCTGCGCCAGCGGCTGACTGAGCCGACCTCCACCACAAGGCACATTGAGTATTGCGTTGACACGCCCTGTCCGGGAGAGCAGATTCCCGAGTATCCGAACTTCCCGCTCGGTCCGGGTCCTTTTGTGGGAGTCGTCGACGAACTGCTGGTCGTAAGATTGCGGTGTTGAAGCGCTCGTGAACTTGTATTCATAAGCCTGACCCGCTTCCGACTGAACGGAGAAATCCGAAGATTCGCCAAATATCCCGAAAAGCGGAATTCCATCGGCCACCTGATAAAACGTATCGCACCGACTACAGCACAGGCCATCTTCGGCGTTCTCGAGGTCCGATCGACAGGTCGGGCAGACCAGAATATCCTGCAGCGGACCGAGCGACTCAGAAACCGCAGTGGTGGCTAGTATTGTAATACGCAAGCCCTGATTGGGTGTGGATACTGCAAACTTTTTAACTTTCCGAATCGAAGCCCATCGACGTCGAGCGACTCGACGGTCAAGTATCCATCGAGTTCTCAATCATCTTCAAGGCAAATTTCTGGAAAACCAATTTTTACTCGGCAGATCCCGGCTGTTGAGAACGGCCGATTGATTTTGCAGCGGCTGGTTGTCCAACACACCCGCGAAGTCAGGCGTATGGCACGTTGGAGTGGTTATCAGAAAGCAAGTACCAGTCTCTG
>QIDL01000188.1 GCA_003228415.1 Gammaproteobacteria bacterium
GCGGTTCGCAAGATGAACCATCGACTGTAATCGAGTCTAATGTCTGTACTCAAACCCGGAGGGGACATTTCGTGGCCACCAACATGCCATCATCAATACGATCACCCGCATCATGGCTAAGTATGCAATCACTCATAGACGTGCACGAGCGGATATCTGGTTTTCTGCAACACTTTGATGGACTGGCTTCGATCCTGATCCGCCTGATACTGGCCCCCGTGCTCATCGGTGCCGGTTGGGAAAAGCTGACGGGGGACAACTGGTTCGAATATCAGCTCGAATCCTTTCCCTTCCCGTTCAATGTCCTGCCACCGGACCTGTCCTGGTTCCTGGCTTCATGGACCGAATTTCTCGGCGGCATTCTGCTGCTGGTGGGATTGGGAACCCGACTGATCGCCATACCTCTGGCTGTCACCATGTTTGTCGCGGCTTACTCTGTGCATCTCGACAACGGCTGGGCCGCCATCGCACCATCGAACCAACCGGCTGTATGCATCGAGGACTCAGAGGCTCATCGAGACGCCAACGTCCTCGAGCGCTACATCAAGTGCAGCAACGTCAACGAGCGCACCATAGAAGCTTCGGTTCGGCTCGCACGAGCCAAGGATATTCTTCGCGAGTACGGCAACTATCGCTACCTCAACGGCAGTGGCAGCATCGTCAAGCTCAACAACGGCATCGAGTTTGCCGCCAGCTATCTGGCGATGTTGATCGCCCTGATGGTGATTGGCGGGGGTCGCTATTTCAGCCTCGACTATTTCCTGTCTCTGGTTGTAAAAAGCAGACCCGGCTGAAAACGGCCCGAATCACCGGCTGGGTTTTCTATATAATCCGCCGACCAGAATCGTCGGCCAATCGGATAACTCAATGATGTACACCTTTTCCCGAACTCGCGTCGGGCAAACACAACCCTTGTCTGCCCGCACCCGGCAGCGTTGGAAGCTCATGCTGGCGGCACTCCTGGCATCGGCCCTGACCACCGGTTGCGTATCCAATCTCCCGGTAGATCCTGAAATCACTTCGTCGGCGGTGGTTGTCAAGAAGAGTCCAAACGACGATCGCAGCTATCGTTATCTGGTGCTGGAAAACGAGCTCAGGGTGCTGCTGGTGAGCGATCCGGAAACGGACAAGGCAGCAGCCTCTTTGAGCGCGCTCAGGGGTTATTATCACGAACCGCAAGATTACCCGGGTCTCGCGCACTTCCTCGAGCACATGCTCTTCATTGGTACCGAGAAGTACCCTGAGGTCGATGGCTACCAGGAGTTCATCGCTGCTCGCGGCGGACAATCCAACGCTTATACGTCCGCAGAACATACCAATTATTTTTTCGAGATCCAGCCGGCATTTTTCCAAGCCGCAATGGATCGATTTTCACAGTTTTTCATCAGCCCGCTGCTGGACGCGGCCTATGTGGATCGAGAAAAAAATGCGGTGCACTCCGAATATCAGCTGCAGATCCGAGATGACGGCTGGCGCGGCAATGCGGCCGCGAAAACGGCCATGAATCCCGATTACGAAGGTTCCCGATTCTACATAGGCAGTCTGGAGACCCTCGGCGACGGCGTCGGTGACGCGCTCGAGGCGTTTTTCGAGACGCACTACAGTGCCGATCAAATGGTTCTGGTGGCACTCGGCAAGGAATCTCTCGACGAGTTGGAGAGTTGGATCCGACCGATGTTCAGCACCATCGAGAATCGTCAGATCGGACCAGCACCGAAACCAGGCAAGGCATTTTCCAGACCCGATCTACCATCCATGCTCAGCTACAAGTCGCTGAACAACCGCTATCAGGTGAGCTATAACTTTCCTATTCCAGCAGTGGATGCCTACTATCGGACCAAACCCGCCCAATATCTGACCAATCTACTTGGCCACGAAGGCGGGGGCAGCCTGCATCAATTGCTGAAGTCGAAGGGCTGGATTCAGTCACTGGGAGCCGGTGTCGGCCGGCTGGATGCCAGCAACGCCCTGCTCACCATCGATATCGTGCTCACTCCCGCGGGCCGCAAATCCCTCGATAAGATTGGTGACTACCTATTTGGCTACATCGACCTTCTTTCGAGTCAGCAACCGGAAGCCTGGCGCTACGAAGAACAGGCCAAAGCCGCGGATCTTTCCTTCAAGTATCAGGAGCAATCGAGCCCGACCGGTTTCGTTTACCGCACCGCCCCCAGCATGGCGCTCTACCCACCGGAGGACGTCCTCATCGCCAACTATCTGATGGAAGGATTCGATGCGGATCTCATCAAAAACTATCTGGGCTTCCTGACCATGGACAACGTGCTGGTGGAGATCTCCGGCCCGGATCTCGAGACCGACTCGGTGGAACCCTTCTTCGAGGTTCCCTACAAGCTCGAGACGCACATCGACAAGGTGGCCAGTGCCGATCGGGCCAGCATGCATCTGCCAGCGGTCAATCCCTTTCTACCAGAGAAGCTCACCCTGCTGGTGGATGACGGGCTGGGACCCGATCTCGTCATCGACCGTCCGGGTAGCCAGCTCTGGCTCGATCTGGACGCGGAGTTTCGCGTGCCTCGTGCGAACCAGCACTTCACCCTGGGTGTCGAGGGAGGCTTCGTGACTGCTGAGACGTTCGTTCTGGCCGAGCTTTACCGGCGGCTGGTGGACGACGCCCTCAACGACTACACCTATCCAGCGATGCTCGCCGGTCTCGGGTATCAGATCGGTACCAGCGCCTCCGGATTCACGCTTGGCCTGTCCGGCTACTCGGAAAAGCAGAGTGAGCTGCTCGATAAGATCCTGGAGAAATTCATGAGCCTCGAGGTGACAGCCAAACGCTTCGAACTCTATCAGGCCGAGCTCATTCGAAACTGGCGCAATTTCAAGAACAAACGCCCCTACACCCAGTCCTACGCCGCTCTCAATAACCTGGTGCTGAATACCAGTTTCGACCCGGTCACTCTGGCCGATACGCTGGAGACTCTCACACCGGAAGATCTCGAGATCTGGCGCAAACGATGTCTCAATCGACTGACGGTGGTTGGACTGTCTCATGGCAACTTGAACCTGGCCGAGCTGACGAAAGTCGATTCCCTGTTGGCGCGTCGCCTGCCTCTGAAGTCGTTTTTCCTGACCAAACCGGAATTACTCGATATCGATGAGTCCTGGTTGCTGGAACTACCCGTGGAGCATGACGACGCGTCCATGGTGATCTACGTCCAGGACGAAATCGCCTCGTACCGGTCCCGGGCAACAAGCGCCCTGACCGCACAGATCCTGAAACAGGCCTACTTTTCCAGCCTTCGAACGGAGCAGCAGCTGGGCTATGTGGTTTCCATGGGCAATCGCACCATCCGTAACCGCGGCGGCCTGGTTTTCGTGATTCAGTCACCCGTTGCATCCGCCGCCGCGCTGGAAACAGCCACGTTGAAGTTCATGCACGAACAATTGTCGGTGGTGAGGCAATTCGATGAAGCGACCTTCGAACAGTTCAAAGACGGTCTGATCAGCCAACTGACCGAAAAAGCCAAGAATCTGAGAGAGCGCAGTGCCCGCTACCTCGCCGATCTGGATGCCGATGTCACCAGCTTCGATTCCCAGCAACAGATCGCCGATATTGTCGCCACGCTGTCTATAGAGGATGTCAGCGCCTACCTCGAACAGACGGTGAAGCGACTGACCAGCGCACGGGTGCTGATCTACACCCGGGGAAAGTTCGCCGACGCGCCGAGCGTAGGCCGCCGGCTCGATGGCCCTGCGGCATTCAAGCATCTGTAGCCGGTGATCGGGTCTATGGCGCCAGCTCGAGACGATAGGGCGGCAGCGAGGCAATCAGATCCCGACCGTAGCCCTTTGTGATGATACGTCGATCCAGCAGTGTGATTCGCCCCCAGTCTTCCTCATGGCGGATCAGGCGACCACACGCCTGCACCAGTTTCAGCGCCGCGTCGGGGACGGACAGCTCATAGAAGGGGTTCATGCCCTGGGCTTCCGCCCACTCCGCCATGGCCTGATCCAATGGATCATCGGGGACCGAAAACGGCAGTTTCACGATCACCACATGTCGACATAGATCATCCGGTAGATCCACCCCTTCGGCGAAGCTGGCGAGACCGAAGAGCACGCTCTGACGACCGCTCTCGACATCTTCCCGGTGCGCTTCGAGCAGCGCCTGTTTGGAACTTTCACCCTGGACCTTGAGCACACTGCGTAAGGGCTCCTGCAGCCGGTCCAGGACCGCAAACATCTGCCGCCAGGAAGTGAACAACACCAGAGCGCCGTGCTCCTCACCCAACAACCCGGGCAACTGCTCGGACACCTCATTGGTGTGAGCCTCGAAGTCGCGCGGATCCGATGCCATGTCCGGTACCGCAAACGCGGCGATGCGCGGGAAGTCGAAGGGACTCGGAATCCGCAAGGTTCGCACACCCTTTAACCCTGCACGGTCGAGAAATCGATCAAAGCGCCCAACTGCGGTGAGGGTCGCCGAGGTCAGGATGGCCGCATAACAACGTTTCCAGAAATCCTTCCGCAGCAACGTGCCCGGCTCAATGGGTGCACTGACCAACTCTATGTCTTCGGCGTAGCGATTGACCCAGCGCGCTTGTGCACCCTCTGACCGATCGGCGCTCACATAGGCCTCGAGCAGCCCCAGCGTCCCGATCGCCCTTGATTTCAGTGCTCCGACTGCCGGTAGCCAGTCTTCTGCTTCGAATTTTCTATCCCACTGCAGCTTGCCTTCCTGAACCTGCTGAAGGAGTTCATAGGCCTTGTCTACCTCATCACACAATGCGGCAAAGGGTTTCAGCAGTTCGCCTGCAACGGTCGACAACTCCGACGGAACCTCACCCAGCGGAAAACGACAGGTCTCGAGAGATTCGTCTCGAGGTTCGAAGTCGAGCGCCTGTGCGACTGCCTCGAGACGCTCGAGACACTCGCCGGATTGGCTGCCGAAATCGGCGAGCCGGGTGGCGATATCCACCAGCGCATCGGGCCGGGAAAAACGCAAGGTCATGCTGCCGATCACGTTCTGGACGTTGTCGATCCACAACGCAGTGCTGCGAAGCCGGGCCGAAGCGGAAAAATGCTGTTGTGTCTTCTGCGGTAAGTGATGAGCCTCGTCAATGATGTAAATACAATCATCCGGTTCCGGTAGCACCGCACCACCGCCGAGGCTGAGATCGGCCAACACCAGATCGTGATTGGCGACGATCACATCTCTACCTTCCAGATCGCCTCGTGCCTTGAAAAACGGACACTGCTTGAAGAACCCACAACGGTTGTTGGTGCAGCCTCTATGGTCGGTGGTAACACCTCGCCACACATCGCTGGCGATCGCTTCCGGCCAGCTGTCCAGCTCTCCATTCCATCGACTTTCTGAAAACGCCTGCAACAGCGCCTGATAGACTCCAGAGTGATCGGCTGAGGATGGGTCCCCAAACGCTTCGAAGAGCGGGATTTCAGTGCTGTTCTGGTACTTCAGCCGATCGTCCAGACGCTTCAGACACAGATAACGCCCTCTGCCCTTGGCCAGCGCAAAGCTGAACTGCAATCCCGATCGTGCCTTCAGATCCGGCAGGTCCCGCAACACCACCTGCTCCTGCAAAGCAACCGTGGCACTGCTGATCACGACCGTTTTTCCCAGGACCCGACCGAGTGGAATCGCAGCCAGACAGTAGGCGGCGGTCTTGCCGGTGCCGGTGCCTGCCTCGATCACCGCAAGCCTGGGTTCTTCTGCGGCCAGAGTTCGGGCGATCTGTGCGACCATCTCACGCTGGCCCCGCCGGGGACGAAAGGATCGTGCCGCCAACCAGGCTCGGTAAGCGCTTTGAATCTCATCCTTGAGCGACGACTGGGAAAGGGCGGGTTCAGGCATCAGGTTGAGCTTAGCCGTGCACCGCGGCGATCGCCAGACCCTGGTGTCAGCAACGGCTGTAAGCCCATGTCTCTGATCGAAGTGGTCGACAAACTACCGGCCTAGAAAAATAGAAATGAGCGTTTGAATTGCTTCTCGCAACGGCCAAGCTGAGCCTGATAGCGATACGCCCGATCGGCGACCCGGCGCGCGTAGTTCTGCACCTCCGGCTTGTTTCGCCAAACCCCTCGGGAATAGCCGGTAGGGCCCACGTAGTAAGCGAGATAAAGACTGTAGGCATCGTTTTTGGCGATGCCCAGACGCTTGTGGCTGCGGTGGTTGTACCAGCCGATGAAGTCCAAAGCGTCGCGCATATCATCGCGCTCCACAAAACGCCTGCCCGTGGCCTTACGATAGTCCTGCCAGGCATCGTTGGTGGCTTGTGCGTAACCATAAGCGCTCGAAGGCCGAGTCCACGGTATTACCCAGAGCAGTTTATCCCGCTCGGGTCGGGCATCCGCTTCGAAGCTGGACTCCTTGTAGATGAACGCCATTCCAACCGGAATAGGCATCCCCCAATTTTTCTGAGCGGCGCTTGCATGCTTGTACCAACGACTTTTTTCCGAAAAGATCGCACACAGGTCATCCTGGCGCGACGGTGGTTTGCTGGTACATGCGTTTAACACCACGAGCAGAAGCGCCATCACAAAGGCAATCAGGCGCGGTTCCAGCAGCCAGCGGGCATCAGTCAATCGCAATGCCCCGCTCCCCCAACAGGTCCAGCAATCCGGCTTCATCCATCACGGGTACGCCCAGTGACTCGGCCTTAGCCAGCTTGCTGCCGGCGCCCGGGCCAGCTACTACCTGGTCGGTCCTGGAAGAAACCGAGCCAGCCACTTTCGCACCGAGGGAGACCAGCAAGGCCTTGGCCCGATCACGAGTCAGTTGCTCCAAGGTACCGGTGAGGACCCAGGTCTGTCCTTGAAGTGGCGCAAGGGCACTTTTTTCTTTTTCCAGCGGTTGCCATGCAACCCCGGCATCGCGAAGCTGCTCGATCATCTCGAGATGACCCTGTTCAGCGAAGAAACTAACGATATTTCGGGCCACGATGGGTCCCACATCCTCAACCGTTTCGAGCTCCGTCTGATCTGCGTTCAGCAACGCCTCCAGATCCAGAAAATGGGTCGCGAGGCTCATGGCTGTTGCTTCGCCAACCTCTCGGACACCGAGTGCATAGATGAATCTCGGCAAGGTAGTGCGCTTGCTCTTGTCGAGTGCGACGAGCAGATTTTCGCCGGACTTCTTACCCATGCGCGGCAGCGCAATGAGAGTTTCGAGGTCCAGCCGGAACAGGTCGGCCGGAGTGGCCACGTGCCCCATCTCCACCAACTGCTCGAGAAGCTTATCACCGAGTCCCTCGATATCCAGCGCCAGACGTGAGGCAAAGTGCTTGAGACCTTCCTTACGTTGGGCTTCGCAGCGCATCACTCCACCACTGCAGCGAGCAACCGATTCGTCGCCCTCACGGACAATCTCACTGCCACAGACCGGACAATTATCCGGTAACGCGACCTTCTCAGCCCCTTTTTTACGTCTACTCTTTACCACCTTGACTATTTGCGGGATCACATCCCCGGCGCGACGCACCATCACGGTATCACCCAGGCGAACGTCCAGGCGAGCCACTTCATCCATATTGTGCAAAGTGGCATTGCTGACAGTTACCCCGCCAACGAACACCGGTTCGAGTCTGGCAACGGGTGTGACAGCACCCGTACGACCTACTTGGAACTCTACTTCGAGCAAACGGGTGGTAGCCTCTTCGGCCGGATATTTGTAGGCGATCGCCCAGCGCGGCTTGCGGGTCACATTGCCGAGGGTCTCCTGCAGTGCCAGCGAGTCGACCTTGATAACCACGCCATCGATGTCATATCCAAGGTCTTCACGACGTGCGAGGAGTTCACTCAGGTACCGTTCAACGCCATCGAGATCGCGAAAAACGGCGGAATCCGGGTTGACTCGGAAGCCCCATTCATCGAGCCGGAACAACACCTCACCATGAGTCTCGGGTTGCCAGGAGCCTTCCGACCAACCGAGGCTGTAGCAGAACATGGTCAATGGTCGATCGGCCGTGAGCTTAGGGTCCAACTGACGCAGGCTGCCAGCGGCGCCATTGCGAGGGTTGATGAGGGCCTTCACGCCTTCACGCCGCGCCTTCTCGTTGAATCGCTCAAACTCTGCCAACGGCATATAGATTTCGCCGCGGACTTCCATGCGTGGCGGTATCTCATCCGCGGTTAATTTCAACGGGACAGAACCGATGGTTCGAACGTTGGCGGTAATGTCTTCCCCCGACTGGCCATCTCCACGCGTTGCGGCCTGGACCAGCACGCCCTTCTCGTAAACGAGGGCTACCGCCACTCCATCGATCTTCGGTTCGCAGGTCAAATCGATGGGCGCATCGTTGCCGAGGCGGCTGCGACAGCGACTGAGCCAGTCCTGAAGTTCAGAAACGGTGGTGCATTTATCGAGAGACAACATAGGCCGTTCATGATGGACGCTGCGGAAGCCATCCAGCGGAGCCCCGCCCACGCGCTGACTGGGAGAATCTATCGTCACCAACTCCGGGTGCGCGTCCTCCAGGGACAACAACTCATCGAACAGTGTGTCGTACTCCGAATCCGTGATCTCCGGATCATCGAGTACGTGATAACGATGGTTGTGGTAGTGGATCAGCGCACGGAGCTCATCAAGCCGTGCTGTCAAACTCATGCCCGTTTAGACATACGCCTTCGCGAAAAGTCCACAATTCGCTGCCGATAGTGTTCTGTGGTTTGCGGGGTCATGACATTGTGATGTTCATCCTTGACCTCGCCACCGAGCGATTTAACGACACTGCGCGCGACGGTCAACATTTCTTCGAACGCGACGCCAGGAACTTCCGGCCCGGGCAATTGCATGAACAGGCACAGACCGGGGCATCGAACCGCCTCCATATCCGCCATATCGAAAGTACCCGGTTCAATCGCATTGGCCACGCGGTACTGAACTGCCTTTGTCAGTGGCTCAACGCGGTGAAATATATTCATATCACCGAATTTGAGCCCGCAACTTCGCAGCACCGTAAATAGCGCGTCTCCCGTATACGGTGCATCGATATCCGCCAGTACGTTCATGACAACGAGTTCTTCGATAGGCTTCGATGCATCAGCTTCAACGGTCTTACGCTGTGCCAATCGCCTCGGACGCCTCGATTGTTCGGCAATGATGGGATCTGGTAGAGCTACTTCCGCGACTGTCGCCTTTGCGCTCGCTGTCGTTTTGGCGCTCGCTGCCGCTTTTGCGCCCGCTGCCGCTTTGGCAGCGCCTGGTTCAGGATCGCTTTCCGGCGCGTCCAACGGGCGTGACACCGACGCCTCTCCGGCCATCGACCCCCTGGCCGATTCTTCCGCCAGGACATAGTCGGAGTCGTCTATTGATTCCACCTCGAAAGGCCCATCGAGAGAATCCCGCAATTTCTGATCTAACCGTTCAGTCTTTACGAGATCCGGCTCCAGGTGTTGCGGCTCAAGGAGTTCCGGCTCTAGACGCCGGCGAGATGGCGGTGGCGCCGCGGTGGGCTCCAACTCGAGGGGCGGCGGTTCATCCAATTCCAGGGCAACCTGCAGCGGATCGGCTTTCGCCAATCGGGCACCCCCGTTTGGCAGTTCCCCGCGCAGACGGTCTATCTCGTCGATTTCGTCGGGAATGAGATCCGGTTTAATGTCGATCCGAAGATCCTGACGACGTTCTCGCCAGGCGATCCAGAAACCATGCGCGATGACGGCAGCGATCAACAGGCCACCACCGATCAGGATGAAATCTTTTATATCCATGTTCGGCTCCCCGGTCGCATCTGCGACCGCACACTCCTCAATTCTCGAACTGCTGTTGGAAGGTAGCCCCTGAGTCAGGCCGCCACCTCATCAATGGCAACGGCCCAACAGCGAGCTATCCGGCCATTGCGACAGCTTCTTCAACGTCCACGGACACCAGGCGTGATACGCCAGGCTCGTTCATCGTTACTCCCAACAACTGGTCTGCCATTTCCATGGTCAACTTGTTGTGTGTGATGACAACGAACTGCACGTCCTTGGACATGTCTTTAATCAACTCGGCAAATCGCACCACATTGGTGTCATCAAGCGGCGCATCCACCTCATCGAGCATACATACCGGGCTCGGATTGAGATGAAAGATAGCGAATATCAGCGCAATCGCTGTCAACGCCTTTTCACCACCAGATAACGACTGCACACTGGCATTGCGTTTACCGGGTGGTCGCGCCATAAGCGAGACTCCCGTGTCGAGCAGATCCTCCCCAGTCAGTTCAAGATAGGCGTGTCCTCCGCCAAATACTTTTGGAAACAGTTCCCCCAGACGAGAATTCACCGTCTCGAATGTTTCCTTGAATCGTTGCCGGGTTTCCCGGTCAATTTTCCGGATTGCAGCCGTCAGCGTTTCCAACGCTTGTTCTAAGTCGTCATTCTGCTGATCCAGATAGATTTTTCTTTCCGATTGCCCTTCGAACTCATCGATTGCGGCCAGATTGATTGGACCGAGACGGGTAATGCGTCGGTCGTTGCGCTCCAAGGCTTCCATCCAGGCCTGCTCGGTGGCATCTTCGGGCAGCGAATCCCTGGACTCTTCCAGTGTCAAACCGGTGGCCTTGATCTGTTCGAGCAGGTTCTCGGCCTTCACCGATTGACCCTGCCTTTCCACGCGGGCGCTCTCCAACTCTCCGCGCCAACCATTCAGGGCAGCCTCTGTTTCAGAACGGCTGCTCTGAAGCTCGCGAATGCGAGTATCGATATTTTCCAGCTCGCCACGAGCTTGCGCCAGTTCAGCCTCAACCTCTAAACGTTCGGCCAGCTTCAGCTCCAGATCCTTCTTGAGGTCCGGGAGTGGTATGGCACTGTTGGCGATGCTCTGCTGCAGCGTTTCAAGCTGTTCGCTGAATTCCGCACGTTGTCGCACCAGCCGGTCTCTGGCAGTTTCAGAAGCCGCGAGTCGGGACTGAAGACCTTGCCACTGAGCATTGAGTCCGTGATAGTGATCGCGGCTGGAGCGAGCAGCGCCCCTGGCCCGGGTCAGCGCCGTTTCGGATTCTTCGCGCTCTCGAGTCAGGCGCTCGCGGACTTCCTCCTGACCCTCCTGTTCACCCAGGGCGCTGGCAAGTGCGCTCCGTGCCAGCTCCAGGCGTTCTGTCTCTTCGGAAATCTGTGATTCGAGTTCGGCTCGCTCTTTCGCCAGCCGTTCTCTCCGGGCATCGGCCTCTTCGAGGCGAACCCGCCTGACCCCATGATCCGTTTTCATATCCCCCAGCGAATGGCTGAGCCGGGTAATCTCGCCTTGGCGCTCATCGCGCAGCTCCTCGAGTTGCGCGATGCGGTTGCGCCCCTCAGCGCGATGACCCTGCAACTCGGCCAGGGTCTTCTCCGCCTCTTCCACCCGCAGGTTGAGCGTGTCCAACTCCTGAGCACGCTGAATGATCCCCGCCTCGTCTTCGACCACCGCATAGCGGCGGATCCAATCCGGGCCAACCCACACGCCTTGTCGGGTAATGATGCTGTCGCCTGCCGCCAGATCGAGCCGATTGGACAGAGCAACATCGATCGACTCGGCAGCGTAAATACCCTGCAGAAGAGAACCCAGTTTCAGATCATGGCTGCGAATGAGGGAGGCCAGGCTTGGCAGATCACCCGCCATATGGACCTCCACGTTGGCTTCCATCAAGGTCACGCCACCGCCATCAAAGTTCTTCAGCGCATCGGCGTAGTCGTCGACACGCTGCACGCGGATCGCCTGCAGGTTGTCTCCGAGAACGGTCTCCACTGCCTGCTCCCAGCCTGGAACCACCGAGAGCACTTCGCCCAGCCGATCGGTCGTCTCCAACTGCTGACCTTCGATCCACTGGTGCGCCTCCCGGGCTTCTCTGCCAAGGGCTGCTCGTTGCAGAGCTTCGAGGCTGGCCAGCTCGTGTCGCAGCGATTGAACATCATTACGCGCTTCTTCCAACACCCGTTCGCGCATGATCAGGTCTTCGCGCGCGTGGGCGAGGTCTCGCAAAGCCGTATCGATTTCGTTTTCCAGGGTGGCGCGTCGATCCTCTACAACTTCGATCTCAGCGGCGAGGTCGTGAACGTCATCCGACACCCCCGCAACGGTGCTGGCGGCATCGGTTTCCAGTTGTTCGCAGCGACCGCGGAACCGTTGAAGGAGCTGCTCGAGATGCTCAATGCGGGATGCCTGGACTTCGGCGTTACGCTCGTGTTCTGCGGCGGTGCGGGAAAACTCGTCCCAGTTCGCCTGCCATTGACGATAGTGGGACTCCAGTTCAGCCGCCGCTTTCTGGGCTCTTAAATCGACGAACTCCGATTCACGTACCTGGGGCCCGATAGCGGCAATCTCAGCCTTCAGCCCGGCGATCTGATCCTCATCCATTTCGAGCTGGCGCGAGGTTTCCGAAGCCCGTTGCGTAACCGCTTCGAGATCGAATTCGAGCTGCTTGACGCGCTCCTGGTTGAACTGGATCGCCTCTTCGATGCGCGCGATGTCGGCACCGAGCTGATAGTACCGACCCTGAACATTGTTGAACGATTCACTCTGGTCGGCATGGGACTGCCGCGCTTTTTCGATTTCCGTATCCAGGCGTTGCCGGGCAGCGGCGCTTTGCTCGAACTCGAGTTCGAGTTCCTGGATCTGCACCTGTCGGCGGTTGAGCTCCGCTTCCAGCGCAGCAAACTTCAGCGTGAACAATTCAGCACTGAGCTTTCGCTCTTCGTCCTTCAAGACTCGATAACGTGCCGCGGCCTTAGCTTGACGATTGAGGTGTTTGAGCTGTTTTTCCAGTTCCTCGCGAATGTCGTTCAAGCGTGCCAGATTCTCCCGGGTATGCCTGATCCGATTTTCTGTCTCGCGCCGGCGCTCCTTGTATTTGGAAATTCCGGCTGCTTCCTCGAGATAGACCCTGAGATCTTCCGGCTTCGCGTCAACCAACTGGCTGATCATGCCCTGCTCTATGATGGAGTAGCTGCGCGGTCCGAAGCCGGTACCGAGGAAGATGTCCGAGATGTCCCGACGCCGGCATTTGTGACCATTGAGGAAGTACGCCGATTGCGAATCCCGGGTCACCCGGCGACGTACGGAAATTTCCGCATAGGCTGCATACTCGCCGCCGATTCTGCCGTCTCGATTGTCGAAAATGAGTTCGATGCTGGCAACGGCAGTAGGCTTACGGGAGTTGGAGCCGTTGAAAATGACATCCGTGAGGTTTTCACCACGCAACTGCTTGGCCGAGCTTTCACCCAGAACCCAGCGCACCGCATCGATGACATTCGATTTGCCGCAACCGTTAGGACCAACGACCGCGCACCGATTACTGGGGAGGGTGACCGTTGTCGGATCGACAAATGACTTGAACCCCGCGAGCTTGATCTGCTTAAGCCGCATACGTAGACACGTGGAGCGTTGATCACCATTACTCTAGACCGCAGTAGTCTAATGCAAATATGAGAGGAGCGTAATACCTAAAAGACGATGTTTCGCAAGGAAAACGGCCGTCAGTTTTTGCCGTTGACCGAAGCATGCAGGATATCGGTACCGTTGTTGGAACAACCCAGCGCCAGCTTCATTTCTCTGCGATGAAACGCCTGCACCAGTTCCTGAACCCGTTCGACTTGTTGTTCGGCAATCGCTTCCAGCAAGGCCTGATGATAACGCAGGGTGTCCCGGGGATCGTAACCGGGCGCCAGAGTGACCAGATGAGCAAGTCGTAATCCGGCTGGGATCAAGCCCTTCAGCACCGAGCTGAGATAGAAATTTTCGAGTAGCGGCAAACCCGCCAGCACGAAGTGTTTACGGGATTGCAACTCGACTGCGACATCGACCTCACTCACTCCGAGAGCCATCTCATCCAATGCCGCTTCGAGCGGACCAAGATTGCTGCCCGACAGACTCGCGAGCTTTGAGAAACACAGGCTCTGGAGGTCCGCATAGAGTTCGCAAAAATTGGCAATTTCATTGCTTTCCATCGAGCTGACCACCGCACCGCGGCGCGGAATGATCTCGATCAGATGGCGACTCTCGAGGATCAAGAAAGCCTCTCTCACAGATCCGCGTGATACACCCAGTTCCCCCGCCACCTTGAGTTCCTGAATCCGCGTCATGGGCTTCAATCAACCGCTGATGATTTCTCCCCCAAGATGATCGGCT
>QIDL01000455.1 GCA_003228415.1 Gammaproteobacteria bacterium
GTCATGTTGAACAGCGTGTAGAGTTGTACATCAAAACGTTCTGCAAACTGCAGAGAATCTTCGCCCCAGGGCACCATCAGACCAACCCGCAGAGAATGCAGCTTGTCCTGATCCGATGGCGGCTGCGCAAGCAGAAATGGCGTCATCACACCGAGCAGGACGCAGTATGTCGACTGTGTTTCGTCGATCGTCTGCCAGAAGTTCTCGGTACTGAACGATTCGACAACGGCGACCGAGCCACCGGTTGCCAGCATGGCGTAGATCGGCCCGGTCCCTCCGACATGAAACAGCGGTAGCGTCATCATGAACCGATCATGGGCATCCACGAAGGGAAACGCTTCGACATTCTGGGTCCAGATCTGAGTATACGAACTCAATACTCCTTTGGAGGGTCCGGTGGTCCCCGAAGTGAATATGATGTAGATCGTATCCCAGGGTTCGATGGGGCATTCCAGAGCCGTCGGTGTTCTATCCTCTTCCAGTATCCCGACTTCATGGAACCTCAGGCGGGCATCGATTGGCGCCTCGCCATCGACAATGACGACGTCGCTGAGCAGGTGCAGTGCCACATCTTTGAGTCTCGGCGCCAGATCGGCGTGGACAACGCCCACTTTCGCATCCGCAAGGCCCACGACATGTTCGAGCAAGCTGCCTTTGTAGGCGAGATTGGCCGGGACATAGATCGCCCCAAGGTAATTTGTCGCCAGCCAGACTCGCAGACAATCCGCACCGTTGGGCACCCAGCAAAAGACGTGGTCACCCTGCTGCACACCAAGCTGCTGCAAGCCTGCTGCTGCCCGGCGAACCACTGCCAGAGTCTCGGCATAGGTCCACCGACTGCCATCGGAGAAGACGGCAAATGGCGCCTCGGGGGTATCGCGAGCGTATCTTTCCAGGAGATTGCGCACAACACAATCGTCGGCGCTCGGCATCTTCATCATGTTCCATTCCCCCGTAGTAGATAGTTTTCAAGTCTAAAGCGTAATCGAAGCCTCGGTGAAATCCTTCGCCATGCTTTTAGTCAGCAGATTGCGGGCTGCTTGTCGCGAGCTGAGGTCTTCGGCGAAAACAGATTCGAAAAAACTGTATACGCCGACGCGTGTGATCATCTGTTGGCGACCCGGATGCAGGGCCTTCGATAGTTTTCTGCTGCAAAGCGGTGGGCTGTCTCGAGTCAGGTCCACCCCGTCTTCGAGACCACCCAGACTCGAGAAGGGATTCTGCGCAGGCGCCGTACTCAGATTCGAGGTAAGGGCAGCGCAACCGAGGCTGTCCGGATGATCGAAAAATCGCATATAGGGTTCGGCAAGCGACGCAAAACCGGTATGAGAGGCGCCTTTGATCGTCAGCAGGGTGCCTCGCAGCACCAACTCGGGGATGATGGCGGCATTCGCCTGATAATCCACAATCGCATCTTCGGTACCAGCGATCATCAGCAGCGGTGCCGTGCTGTTCAGGAAAAAGCGCCTGGTGAACATCGATGCAGGACCGGCGATGGAAATCACCGCCCGGATACGTTTATCGCGCCAGCGAGGATGATAGGCCACCAGGGTGGAAGTCAGACCACCCAGCGACAGCCCCATGACACCAATCCGCGCCTGATCGAGCTCACCCGTAAAAGGTTTTTCATCGTCTTCCAGGCCGAGCAGCGTATCGATCAGAAAGCTTACGTCGCCGGGTTGATTGCTCACATCCGATACCTCAGGACCACCGGGAGCACCCATATGTGTGAGCGGATAGTCGGCCGCCGCGACCACGTAACCATGACTTGCAAGCGCACGCGCCAGGTAGTTGCCACCTTCCCGGCTGGACATGAATCCATGGCTGTAGATCACCAGAGGATGGGGTTCCGATTCGCCACCCTCGGGATACCAGATCGCAGTGATCAGCGTGCGGTTCTCGGCACCCGGATAATCATCGTTTTCTTTTGTGGGACGAGAATCATCCACCAGCGTCAGCTCCGCATTGCCTACCGAGTAGGGACCAGACTGCAACACGCGGGCACTCTCCGAATCGGCAGGCGGCGCCTCGGGACTGGTGGCCAGATAGACCGAAGCCAGAGCCGCGATCAGCAGAACCAACAGACCGGCCAGCCCCGATAGAATCTTTTTCAGCATCTACCCTTCCCTACTCCAGGAGCAATCTTTCATCCGGAAACACGGTGCGAAGTCGAGCGACTTCCCCACCGGGCACCCACACAACCAACGTCCTCAGCGGTTCATTACCCACAACTCTGTGCGTTACCGTATCGGAAGGCCGTACTACCCCGACCATACCAGGCTGCAGCCTGTGAGCTTCGCCATTGACCACATGGTCCATGGTCCCTTCCAGAACGTAAAAAACCTCGGTGGCGCCATGGCGATGGCCGCTACCAGCATAGTCAGCCGGAAACACGATCTCGGCGATCTCCATCTCGGCGCCACCCAGATTCATCTCTTCGAGCAGGACTTTGATGACCAGAGCACCTGCGCTGAGTTCCCGGGTCCCGGTACTCACCGGTGAGTAGTCGGCGCCGGGCACTTCGCTGGAAAAATTCCGTCGATACCTATCAACAATACCGCGACCAATGGCTTCCGGATTGTCTTCCTGGATGTAGTGGGCGCCATAGCCGACAAATTGCGTTTCGATGTTACGGTAATTTTCGGCCATCCAGGCCGCCGCCGCCGGAGGCACAATCACCCCCGGGGATGCGTACTGCAGCAACTTGGGCGTATTCGAACTCCGCAACCACTCGCCGATGGCATTGATCACCACCACGTTTCGAGCCGGTTGTCCGGCGATCGGCAGCTCGTTCGGCCAGACATAGATGGGGAATCGTGATTCCGGAGTCTTGAACGGCTCACGGTAGACGTTCAGCTCTTCCTCACTCAGGCGTCGGGTAAGGGCACCATTGCCTAGAATCTGTTCGACAAAGACATTCTGCTGCATCAGCAACTCTTTCCCCTTGTCGGGGTTCCGAAAGGTGCCGATAAAACCCTCTTCCCCGCCCAGCGGAGTGAGGTCGGCCATGGGAAATGAGGGGGGGATAATGGCTTCCATGAACACCACACCGCGTACGTTGTCCTGGTGTTGCCGAGCGTAATCGAGCCCGAGGACCGAACCCCAGTCGTGCACCACCAGGATGATGTCCTCGAGGCCCAATGCCTCGATGAAACCCTCAATGAATCGATAGTGGGTCTGATAGGTGTAGTCGAGTTCTGGCTGGTCGGATTTTCCGAACCCGATATTGTCCACCGCCACAATCCGACCCAGCGGCGCAACATAGCGGATCACGTTGCGCCAGAGGTAGCTCGAGGTTGGATTGCCATGCAGAAACAGAAAAGTCTGGCCTGTGCCTGAGTCGATATAGTGGAGATTCTGGCCTTGAACTTCAATAAATCGACCGTCATAGGGCTGCTCGCTGGAGAAGACCCCACTCCTGGGATCGGGTGGCGATTCGCCCGCCACGACCAACCCGGCAAACAACCCCATCGCCAACAAGATAAGTGTCCGTACCATTTTTCCCCCTTCGTGTTCTGGACTACTTTCCGGACTGTGCTGGTCATATTCGTTCCCTGACCCCCCTATAACGGGTGGCCGGGGGTCGCCGCACCTCCAAGACCAACATCATGAGCTAGAATGCACGATCTTGCCATGGAGCTCACCATGATCGACAAACCTCTGAACGGCATTCGGGTCATCGACCTGACTCAGATTTACCAGGGCCCCTACGCTGCGTTTCTGATGGCGGGCGCAGGCGCAGACGTGATCAAGGTCGAACCTCCGGGTGGTGAACGGCTGAGGGGCCGGGGTGGCAAACACACGCCACTGTCGTTCGTCATGCTGAATTCGAACAAAAGGAGTATCACTCTGAATCTGAAGGATCCACGCGGCAAGGAGCTGCTGATTCGTCTGGCCGGCGAAGCAGACGTGTTGCTGGAAAACTACGCCCCGGGTGTGATGGACAAACTGGGCATCGGGTGGGAGATGCTGCACGAGATCAACCCGACGCTCATCTATGGGTCGGGAACCGGCTATGGTCTCAGCGGACCGGACAAAGACCAACTGGCCATGGACCATACGATTCAGGCCGCCAGTGGCGTCATGAGCATGACCGGCGATGCCGATCGGCCGCCTGCCCGCGCAGGTGGCGCGCCCAGCGACATCATGGGAGGTATCCACATGTATGGGGGCGTGATGACGGCTCTGGTCGGTCGAGCTGCGACAGGCAAAGGTACCCGGGTCGAGGTTTCGATGCTGGAGTCCATGTACTTCACCCTGTGTTCGGAATTCGCCGCCTATCACGCCGCCGGGAAACTGCCCGTTCGGGCCAGCGGTCGGTCTCCGGCAGGTGCCGCACCCTACGGCCGCTATCGCTGCCAGGATGGCTGGATCGCGGTCATTTGCGTTGCCGAGACACACTGGCAAAGCATCTGCCGGGTCATCGGCCGTGAAGACCTGCTGGATAGCGAAGACTATGCCGCCGCCTATCTGCGCAAGAAACGCCAGGACGAAATCGATGAGATGATCGAAGCCTGGAGCAGCGAACTGCCCCGCGATCAGGCATTCGCGGCAATGCGCGATGCCAACATACCTGTGGCGCCGGTTCGAAACCTGGAAGAGGTGCGCACCGATCCGCACCTGCACGAGAGGGGCATGCTGAACTGGATGACCCATCCGGAAATCGGCGAAATCGTGCTGCCGTCGAGTCCGATTCGGTACTCGGAATACCAGCGCCATGAGCTGGTGTTTTTCCCCGATCCCGGCGCGGACAATCGAGCCGTCTATGTAGAACAACTGGGCCTGGAGGAAGCCGAACTCGCCTCTCTTCAGGAGGCGAGCGTCATATGAATTGTTGGTGTCTGGCGTTGGTAGTGCAGCGAATGGACCCCCTGTAAGGAGGCCAGGTTCTACCTGCGAGATTGTGCCCTGGGATAGACATCGAGCAACCGATTGAGTTCGTCACCGTCGTGCAATCGGTATCCGTGCGTTTCGAATCGATCGACGTCTTCCTGAGAGGGTGCATGGTAATAGTGGGCATCTCCCAGTTGTGGCTTTGGTGCTGCCGTTGCCGATCGGGCGATGACCTCTACGGCATCCACCACCATCCGATGGCCGGCCAGGTACAGGGAATATACGTTGCTCAGATAGGTGTGGTCATACCGGCATTGAATGGGCGCCGTGTTGACGAGGGGCCCGGTATCTATGCCCCTGTCAATGATGGCATGGCAGGTCGAGCCGATCTGCTCATCACCGTTGAGCATGGCCCAGAAGGTTGCCATCACTCCCCGGTACCCGGGCAACAAACCGGAATGCCAGTTCAACACACCATACCTGGGGAGGGCGATGGCATCGCGGTGGAGAATGCGTCGGTAACGCAGCGATAGAAGCAAATCCGGTTCAGTCGCACGCAGCATTTCAAGACCTGATGTGGAATTGGGTTCCGCAAGGACCTCGACAGGTTTGCCCATGACTTCCGCCATCGCGTCGAAACTCAGCAAACCTGCCTTTTCTGCGCGGCGGGCCATCGCACCGAGCGCGATTTCATCGCAAAGACGATCCTCGAAGTGCTCGAGTTCTCGTATTGCATGGCAGGTGTCGCCGGAAAAAGTGTGCTCCCCGGAGACAAAAAGATGCAAATTGTGGCCGCACAACTGATCTACCACCAAAGACAGAGCCAGGTTGCTGGCAAATTCTCTATGGCCGAGAAGGACAATATTCAAGAGTGGTTCGAAACTGCCGTTGGCATCGGATTTTACCCTCCTCGAAACGCACCACAATTTTCAATGAGCATATACTGACTCTCCGGCCAGTTCATTGACTGCGATAAGCGCTACGGTGAGGACGATATGACAGACAACGAACGAGAAAAAGAAAGAGAAGGAGAAAGACAAGAAACGGCAAAGCTATACTACAACCGGTTTTCGAAGGTGTACGATTTACTCTCTCCGAAGGCCTACTACCACAAAGCACGATTTCAAGCAGTAAAAGAACTGCGACTTACCAGAGGAAAAACAGTTTTGATCGTACCCGTTGGTACTGGTCAGAGTATTGCGTACTTCCAGGACTATCTGGAGAATTGTGGAACAGTCGTCGGCATTGATATTTCACGAGGAATGTTGGACAAAGCACAGAAAAAAATCGTTCAAAACAAATGGAACAACGTAAGGCTGCTGAATCGGGATGTTGCCAGATTCGACCACAGCACTGTCGGCGAAGTTCTGGAAATAAACGACTTTCAAGGATTCGACGCAGTATTGTGTGAACTCGGCCTTTCTATTTTCCCGGAGTGGCAGAACGTTATCGATAATCTGGTTTCAATGTTGTCGCAAGCCGGGCGAATAGTGATTATGGATTGGTATATCGAGCAACCATCATTAAGAGGCAGTTTGCTCAAGTGGATCGGAAAAGGCGAAGTCAACAGGCCTCTCTGGCAGTATCTGGAAACGAAGGTTAACGATTTTCGGATCGATTCGTCGTTCAACCGTGGTGGCGTTTTCGTTGCGTCAGGTACCAGGGCAGGTTAGAAAAAAACAACCGGATTCGCCGGATGGAACACCCGCCGGGTCACGGTCCGGGATGGACGATCACGCGGTTGCGTGTATGGTTTTAACAACGTCCAGGTAGACGTGCTGTACCTTTTTAAGCTCGAACCCGGCTGCCTGAACGTTCTCCACGGTGGTCCGGTTCAATTCCGGGCCCAGCTTGCGCGAAACAGGCGTTATCAGGTTCATCATCAGGTTGAAAGGGAAGTAGCGGCTGCCGGTGTGCTCGAACATGTAGAGGTCGCCTCCAGGCTTCATCACCCGGCGCAGCGCCTGCAGACCGACAACGGGATCCGGCACGGAGCAGAACGTGCACGAGGTGAACACCTGATCGAAGTGGCCGTCTTCGAAGGGCATCTGGTGCACGTCCATATGCTGGACCGATATGTCACCTTCGTAGGCACTTACACGCGTGGACGCCTGATCGAGCATTTTCTGGCTGATGTCGATGCCCAGGATGGATCGGCCGGCTGGAAAAAACTGTACGTCCAGGCCTGTGCCCACCGCCAGGAAAAGAATCCTGCCCTCACCCATGTTGGCAAACAGTTCACGCTTGAACGGAGCCCAGCGTTTCTCCGGCCCGTAAGACGCCATGAGGTCGAAACTGGGGGCTGCCCGATCCCACTTCTTCTCGGTCAACTCGTCCATCTGGATGCCTTCCCGCGAATCACCGCATTGGCAAGATAGGTGGCGATCAACACCACCACGCCGACCTCGAGACCTAACACGGCGCCGCTCCCCGTTGTCAGTACCGCGTCGGTGGCTACTGCCGAGACCACCATGCCCGTCGCCATGCCGGTGGTCATCACCGGGACCAGCACCTCCATGGCACCGAACATACCCGCCGCAAGCAGCGCCAACGGTATGGACAAAACCGTGCCGACGACGGTACCGATGACCATGGCAACAAACATGTTCCATTCCGGCCCGACGATGAGCACCATCAAAGCGCCGATCACGGCTCCCGCGGCGGCGTTGCAGGCCAGGTCACCCAGCACGAAATATGGTCGGATCTCGACAAGCATGGTGGAAGCTTCTCGCAGAGAATACGCCCGTGTCAAGCAGATGACGCCCTGGCGTAGACACACGTTCAGCCCGCGTTATCATCAAGGGCGTTCATCCGGGGAAATGTCGTGATCTTCCGTCAGTTATTCGATCCCGTATCATCCACCTACACGTACCTGCTTGGCTGCGAGCGGTCCCGCGAAGCCGTGATCATTGACCCCGTATTCGAACAGCACGCCCGCGATACAGCCCTGATCCGTGAACTGCAATTGAACGCCCGGTATATACTGGATACCCACGTGCATGCAGATCACGTCACCGCCGCCTGGCTGTTGAGCAGAACGCTCGGTGCCGATATCGTGCTGTCAAAACACGCCGGTGCGAAGGGTGTCGACGTTCCCGTTGACCATGGGGATGTGCTGGCTTACGGGGATTGTTCGTTGCAGGTGCGGGCGACACCGGGCCACACTGCCGGTTGCATCACCTGCGTGACCACCGATCAGAGCATGGCCTTCAGCGGCGACTGCCTGCTGATCCGTGGTGCCGGTCGTACGGATTTCCAGGGCGGCAGCGCGCAGACCATGTGGAGCAGTATCCGCGAGCAGATCTTTTCCCTGCCCGATGACTGCCTGATATATCCAGGGCACGA